>JANYDO010000517.1 GCA_025363605.1 Candidatus Kapaibacterium sp. | reverse complement strand
GTCCGGGGTCAAAAAAGACAAACAGAACCATCACCGAAGCACCAGTGATAAGCGCCACCACATCGCTCTTTATTTTGGCAAAAACAACAAGTGCAAAAAAATACGCTCCGTAAAACAACCATTCGTAGCGCAACGACCACGCAACAAATGCAATTAGCATACCGGTTTTAGGCAGCGTATTGATATCCGCCATGCTGAAGGTAATCCAGCGCAAGCACTGTATAAGCGTTGTAACCAAGGATTCATGCGACCGCCAATCTTGCAAAGCAAAAGACAGTATTGTAAGTACACCAAGAACGACAAAGTATAATGGGTAGATGCGCCATATTCTGCTCAGAATAAAATTCTGAAGTTTTATAGAACGTGCATCTGCATACGAATCCAAGAGTTTTGTCCAGAAAAGAAAAGCGGTAATCATGAAAAACAGTGTTACGCAGGTCTCACCAAGCAATGTGTAAAAATTGGAATCGGGAAACGTCCACTTTCCTTGAGTATGATAAACCCATGTCACCGTAATATGGCTAGCGAAAACACCCACAGCAAGATACCCTCGCAAGCCGTCAACTGCCTGAAAACGAGCCGATACTTCTGTTTGCAGCACAACTTTACGTGCAGCGCTATTATACCGCAACAGTAGATACGCACTGGCTATTGTGATGCCATACACAATCAAGGTTAGTAAGGGGCTTTTTAGCAAATACACCGCCCACCACTCCAAAGCCGAACGATACTCTTCCATCATTATTTCTTTCTCAATCGTGCCATAAAGAAGCCGTCCGTACCGTGCTGCGCCGGCGTTAGTGTCAGCAACGCAGCGTCGGGAGCGAGACTCGGAATGTTTATACTACTCTGTGCAAAAACGGGCGCAAGCGCTTCCGGCGTAAAATCGGGGTTTGCTGCCAAAAATTCCCGCACGACGTGGCTGTTCTCCTGCGGCATCAGCGAACACGTCAGGTAAAGCAAGACACCGCCCGACTTGACGGCATTGGCATAAAGGTTCACAATGTCAAATTGCTTGCGTTGGTGCTTGCGAAGTATATCCGGCGTGAGTCGCCACTTTGCCATCGGCATACGCCTGACCGTGCCAATACCGGAGCACGGAGCATCTACCACCACCGCATCGCATGAGGCTTGCAGATATGCTAGTTGCGCAGGAAGCGTGTCGGTAGCTTTTTTATCGGTGAGTTGAACAGTAGAAATCAGCGATAGCCCGCCACGTTTGGCACGAAGTGGTAATTCCTTCAGGCGTTGATATTCGGTATCGGAGGCAATAATTTCACCACGATTTTTCAGTAATGCCCCGATATGGAGCGCCTTTCCGCCTGCTCCGGCGCAAGCGTCCAGTATGCGCCACCCCGCCTCCGGTGCAAGCGCAAAGCCCGCAAGTTGGCTTGCTTCGTCCTGAATTTCTACCGTGCCTTCGCGGTATAGGTTCGTACCCGTGAGGTTCACACGGCGGTCAATCAAAATGGCATCAGGCGAAAGCCTCCCCGGGCGAGCATGGATGCCGTCTTCGCGTAAGAGTGCCAGCACGGTTTCGCGGTCGGCAGCAAGCGTGTTCACGCGCAAGGGAATGGGCGCTGCGCCCAGAAGAGATGCTGCCAGTTCTACCGCACCGAACCAATCGCCTGCTTCAGTTGTGCCTTCCTGCCATGCTTCCAGCATCCAGCGTGGAGTAGCAAAGCGTGTTGCAAGCAGCTCTCGTGCAGATTCAGAAAATTCTTCACTGGCAAATATCTGCTCAATTTCCTCCGCTAATGCCGACCAAATATCATGGAGCGCCATCACAAACTGAACACCTGCGTCAGTAGCAATACCCGCACGAAGAGCAAATGCCTCGCCCAAAGCAATGATGCGCCCTTCGAGGTCTTGGTGGGCAATCCCCAGCGTTTGCTCAATACTCTCAAGGATGTTTCCCACGCCCACTTGATTGCCCACCAAAGCACAGGCAGTGATAATGCCCAGTTCGTGAAAAAGCAGTTCCGCGCTCGCTTTTTTGCCTTTGTGTTCGCGGTGAAACGCTTCTTGCGCCGTTTCTACCTCAAGCGCAATACTTCGCAGTGCTTCCCGTGCACAGAAGTCGAACGCCGAGCGCCCACGGAGGGATGCAAAAACGACCGACGAAAGAAAGCGCCGTTCCTTTGCCCCAATGTACTTTTTTGCACGAAAATACTCCGATGCAAGTACGTCGGCAGGACGCTGCGAATGGTCAATGAGCCTAAGCAATTGCGCCGAATGACCGAGAAGAGAAGGAAGGTGCATTTGTTGAAACGGAAGAAGGATGAAGAACAAAGAGCCAGATTGTATGCGGCTTCAGCCTTCGTGAGAAAATGTAACGACGATTTTACCGAATTGCGCGCCACTAGACATTGCTTCAAATGCCGCGCCAATTTCTTCAAACGGGCGAACCGAATCCAGCATGGGGCAAAGACGCTTTTCGGTAATAAAATCCAGCATTGCCCCGAACTCAGCATCATTGCCCATCGTGGAACCCTGAAGCCGAAGCTGTTTCCAGAATATCGTCTGCACGTTCAGCGTGGGCGGACGACCATTTGTTGCGCCGTAGAACACATAGCGCCCGCCCATTGTGAGCAGTCCGATGAGCGTATCCAGACTGTCACCGACGGCGCTGTCTATGATGCAATCGAACTCGCCCGCTTCTGCAAGCAAGGTTTTATGCCAGTCTTCGGAGCGGTAATTTACGCCGCCCTTGATGCCGAGGCGCTCTTTTGCGGTCTGTAATTTCGCATCATCACCGGAAGTCGCGTAAACGCTTGCTCCCAGCGCAACAGCAAACTGCGCCGCAAACTGCGCCACGCCGCCACCAATGCCTGTGACGAGTAATCGTGTTCCTTCGCCGACCTCGCCATGCGTCCGCACGGCGCGATATGCCGTTAGTGCGGCAAGCGGCAGCGCGGCTGCTTCGGCAGCGCTCAAGTGCGGCGGCTTTGCAAAGAGATTCTGCACAGGTACAGTGCAGTATTCGGCAAATGTACCGTTTTGGGGTAAACCAAGAATGGAATAATTGCGGTCTTGAACCCGAGGATTCGCACCCCAACCCAACGACGGATTCAGCACAACTTCCTCGCCAATCCAGTGTTCATCAGCTTCGGAAGCAACTTTTTCCACCACCCCGCAGCCGTCCGAACCCAAGATTACACCCTCTCGAATCCGCGCATACTGTCCCTTGCGAATCCATTCGTCGCGGTGATTGAGCGCCGCAGCCGTCATGCGCACAAGTGCCTCGCCCGCTTGCGGAGCGGGCTTGGGAGCATCTTCAATGCTGACGCGGTAAGTCTTGCGTTCCTTTGTGGGCGTTGCCGTCGTGCTTGGCGTGATATTCTCGTGCAGAATGAGCGCTTTCATGATTTTTGCGTGTTGTGGTCGAGGTTTACCAATTCTGTCGTAAATTGCGATAAAGTAGGTTTCACTGCAAAAAAATATGTGAAAAAAGTGCGCCAAAAGCGAAAATTGCGTATTTTACAAACCATTTTCATTCTGTGTAGAAATGCGGTCGTACAGCGCCGCACATACACATTCCCCTCTTCATTTCTTCCTTCTGCGTTATGAACGCTCCACGACTCTTTTGCTTTGCAATCGCACTATGGCTTGTTGGCTTCGGAAGTTCCCTGTCTTCTTCTCCACTCCGTGCGCAGACGCGCTCCGGGCAAGACCGCGCATCCAAAATTCCTGTGCTGAAGCTGAAAGGGAATATCACTATCACACGGCTCAATCAAATAAATTCTCCGTACCAAGAAGCAAATCTTTCGATTACGCCGGATGGGAAACGGATGTTCTTCATGTCGGACAGAGGCGGGCAGAAGTGGTCGCGTCGCCCCGATACGCTCGACCGCTTTGACGGTGACATTTGGGAATCTGAGCGCATCAATGGCGAATGGCAAGCGCCGCGCTGCCTTGACGCAACCGTCAACACCGGACGCGGCGAGGACGAACCGAATATCTCTCCCGACGGACAAGCTGTTATTTTCCAAAGTTGGCAGCCCGGCTGGCAAAATAGCGGTGGTCCGTATTACAGCGCACAATTACAAAACGGTGCTTGGGCAAAGCCTGTGGGCTTGGGCGGTGGCATCAATCTCTTTTTTACGCAGATGCGCAAGCAGACTAATGACCAATACGGCACGGACGGCGCGGCATTTTCCGCCAACGGCAAGCTCTTTGTTGTTGCTTGCGGAGTTGATTACGACGGTCCGATGGATTTGTATTTCAGCCGTAAGGCGGGCAAAGCAGGCTGGCTCTATTGTCAAAAACTCGACATCAGCACCGACGGCAATGAACGTTCCGTACACCTTGCCGCCGACGGCAGAACGCTGTACTTTGCTTCCGACGGTTTGGGAGGCTTTGGCGGACTGGATATTTTCAAAGCAACACTCAATGACGACGGAACCGTTACGAACGTGACCAACCTCGGCGAACCCTTTAACACCAAAGCTGACGACTACGGCTTTATCGTCAGCGCCGACGGCAACGAAGCGTATTTTATTCGCAATGGCGATGCGTATATGGCAAAGCTCACCGCTACTATGGCGGCGCTGAAACCTGAGCCTGTCGCCGTACTTTCGGGCGTAGTGCGCAATAAATCAACCGGAGCGCCCTTGGTCGCAAAGATTACACTCCGCAGTTCAAGTACGTCAGACGAGGAAGAAGTGAGCAGCAATGCCGACGGATACTACTCCGCAGTGTTGCACCTAGGCAAAACCTATCAGCAAATCATCACCGCCACGGGCTTCAAAGAAGTGAAGCGCACCGTCACCGTTCCCGCAAGCCAGAAATCAAGCGCTTTGCAAGCAGATATTACGCTTGCGCCACTGTAAAAAACCATTCACAACCTTTTTTGCTTCATTGCGCTATGAACCGCTATCGTCTCCTTCTTACCGCCTCTGTGTTTCTTGGGCTTGCGACCATATTCTTTCCGGCAGCGACGCACAGCCAAACCGTGTATCGCGGCACTGTACCCCGCATTACAAGCGGCTTCGGAGCGGACGGAACCTTTGCCGTGGATACGCTGCGATTTCCGGCGACGGGCTGGGATAGTACCGGCATAACGCGAAACGTGGAGGTGTACTACCCGCGCGGGACGGTTTTGCCGCGCCCAACGATGCTCTTTGCACATGGATTCGGCGGCAATGATCCAAGTTATTACGGCGAACTTTTTCGTAATCTTGCTTCGCGTGGCTATGTAGCGGTCTTTGTGCCGTATCCGATTTCGCTGAACTTTCCCGGACTGTATCGCACGCTGGATAGCGGCTTTGCCGAAGCGGTGCGCCGTTTCCCGAAAGTGATTGATTCCACGCGCATTGGTTTTGCGGGACATTCTTTCGGCGCGGGGGCAATTCCGAGCATTGCGTACAAGGCATTTACCTCACGCGGCTGGGGCGCAAACGGCAAGTTTCTTTTTCCGATGGCTCCGTGGTATTCCCTCGAAATCACGCAGGAACAGCTTCGCACCTTCCCCCGCGATACGAAACTCGTCATGGAAACCTACGCCGATGATGCCACCAACGACCATCGAATGGCAATGGATATTTTTATCAATATCAACATTCCCACTTCGGAGAAAGATTTTATCACCGTATTCGCCGATACCGTGCAGGGCTATGCCTACACTGCCGGACACCTTCTTTGCACTATGCAGACCCCAACGGGCGGCGTATTTGATGCCTACGATTATTACGCCGTATTCCGTCCTCTGGATGCGCTCATGCAGTACACCTTCGACCCCACCAACGCCGCAGCAAAAAACGTTGCTCTTGGTAATGGCAGCGCGGAGCAAGTGTTTATGGGAAGTGTAGGTGGGCGTACCGTCAAGCCACTTGTGGTGACAGACCGCCCTACGCCGCTTACCACAGCACCTCGCGCAAGTTTTCAGTGTGATAATGCCGTCAATACGCGCATTGCGTACTGCTCGTTGCAAGCCCCCGTCGCGGTGCGTGAGGCTGTACGTGAGGAAACCAGCTATTCTGCGCCATTTTCGGCACAGCTTTTCCCACAACCCGCTTCCGACCGTGCTACGCTGTCCTTACGCTTACCAACGCCGCAAACACTTACTTTGAGCATATTCGACATCTTGGGCAACGAGCGTTTGCGGATTCTTTCGGACGTGGCACTTTCCGCAGGAAACCACGACATAGATATTCCTCTTGCGACCTTGCCGAGCGGCGCGTATATCTGTCGCCTTGTGGCAAACGGCACTTATACTACAACTGCATTGCCGCTTCTTGTTCACCCCTAACGCCTGATTCTATGCGCTCCGTCCTCACGCCTGCGCAGATGCGCTCTTGCGATACTTACGCCATCGAAACACTCGGTATTCCGGCGGCAATTCTCATGGAAGATGCCGCGCGGGCTGCCTTCGAGACGATACACCTACTCGTGAAGGAGCATTGTCAAAAGCGTGACATCGTGCGTCCACGTATCGTGTTTTTATGCGGCTCCGGCAATAACGGTGGCGATGGTTTTGTGCTGGCGCGTCATTTCTCGCACATTGCCGATGTCCGCGTGTATTGGACGGGTGCGGTGGAGAAAATGAGCGCTGAAACCCGCATGAATTTCACACTCTTGGAGACGCATGGCATCCCCACGCAGCATATCTCCTCATCAGAGACATTGGAGAATGTAACTCTGGATGCGGATTGTATCATAGATGCACTTATCGGGAATGGCGGAAGCGAGCGCCTGCGCGGGATAGCGGCGGATATTCTTCGCAACGTCCGCGAGCACAGGCGTTCACGAACATTGTCTATTGCGATTGATAT
>JANYDO010000514.1 GCA_025363605.1 Candidatus Kapaibacterium sp. | reverse complement strand
GAATTTTCGAGGAAATTGAGAAAACTATAAATTTCGGTGTCAAAAAAAACGCTTGTGAGATATTTTCAACGTCTGTGAACCACTACCACGCCTCACGCCTCATCGCAGCAGAATACAAAAGCTCAACGTTACCCGTACTTTTGGAAACGGACGGCGGGACGTTTTTTGTAAAACTGGTCGGTACGGCACAGGGCGCACCACTGCTGATTGCGGAAATCATTGTTGCCAATATTGCCGAGGCGTTGGGTTTGCGTGTGCCGGAGCGCGTCTTGGTGTATTTCGACGAAACGCTCACGGTGGAAGACAAACGTGATGAATTGGGCGATTTGCTCCGCGCAAGTTACGGATGGAATCTTGGCTTCACGCTTTTGAAAGGCGCACGAAACTTCCGCGAAGACGACCACGCCCATATTTCGGATACGCTTGCCGCAACGATTCTCTGGCTGGACGGCTTCACGATGAATCCCGACCGCACAGCGCGAAATCCGAATATCATGGTGCAAAACGGCGCGTATTGGCTTATTGACCACGGTTCGGCATTGCCATTTCAATACCAATGGTCGGGCGTAAAAGAAGATTCACCGCCAAAAGCCTCTTCGTTCCTTGCGAATCACCTCTTCCGCGACCGCTTGCCGCATTTGAGCGCGGTGGACGAATCTTTGGCAAGTGTGCTGACGCGCGAGACGCTGGAAAAGGCTATTCAGGACGTGCCGGACGATTTTTTACGGCGCACATTACCCAAAACAGCAACAGTGAGCGAAATTCAACGCCGTCGGAATGCGTATTCTGCGTATCTTTGGAAACGCCTCAAAGCACCGCGCACATTTGCACAGCATCATACTTCTTGAGTTCATGATTTTTTTTTACGAGCTTGACCGCATGAAAATCCTTATCGTACAAATTGGTCATATTGGCGACATGGTATTAACGATGCCAATGGTTATGGCGATAAAAATGAAATATCCGTCAGCTCATGTTCATATTCTTGCTTCGCATAGAAACTATCATCTGGCGGAGTCACATCCAATGATTGATAAGGTACTTATTTACCGCAAGCAAATCGTTGCTGTGGCAGGATTGATAAGAGATATTCGCTGTGAAGATTATGATTGGTGGATAGATCCCAAAGATCATCCGTCTCGTGAAGGTCGCTTATTGTGTCGTCTGTCGGGTATTAGTTCAAGTATAGGCTACAATGCGCCAAAGACACATATTTTTACGTATTCTGTTCCTAGCGCAGAAGTCAATAATGGCACATTGCCATACCCGATGCACTGTATTGAACGAAATATGCAAGCACTTTTTCCGTTGGATATACAGGTAAGCGAAGCGCCTTTGCGCCCGATGCTTCCCGTTAATGCTCAATCTGCAGATTACGTTCGGCAAGTACTGTCGAGCGATACAAGTGCCACGATGGTGAGGCAAGAATCTCCGCTTGTCGTCTGTAATCTCTCGGCGGGTAGTGCGCATCGGTATTGGAGGCAAGAGTATTGGGTGCAAACCGTGCAACGGCTTCTTACAGAGTATTCATGCCGTGTTGTGTTGTTGTCCATGCCACAAGATAGACATTTAGCAGAAGAAATTCGCTTGGTTATACCGCAAGCATTTGTGTTTCCATCGCGGAGCATTGATGATGTGGTCGCTCTTGTTGCAATAGCAGACCTCGTTATCTCACCCGATACTTCTGTTGTGCATATCGCAGCCGCTTTTGATGTGCCGTGTATTGCACTATATCACAGCCTGTGGTGGAATATGCACAAATTTGAACCTCGCAGCTCGCGTTCATGGCTTGTACATTCCATCGCTCCTTCCGATGCGATTCAAGATGTTCCCTTAGAGCAAGTTATGCAGTGTGTGGATCAATGGTCTGTACAATAAGAATAGCGATTGTGGTAGATTTTTTCATTTAACCCCAAAATTTTATGAATAGACAGCGATTATGGAAAAGCGGCGTATGGATGCTGTACACTACGTTAATATTGCTCAACGGTTGGCTTGTCTATAAAGTTGCTTTTATTCGTCAGTGGCCTGATTTTGGCGTGTATTTGGAGGCTGGGCGACGACTGTGGGCAGTTCAGAATCCTTATATTTTGACGGTTCACGACCAATTCTGGTATCCGCTCTTCTTTGCAGCTGTAATGATACCTTTTGCAGCTTTACCACTCTTGGTGAGCCATTATCTTTGGTATGCAATTTCTGTTACGTCCTTATTCATTGTTTTGCGGGAAACGTGCCGAATACTTGGTGTTAATGAAGATAAACAGCATATCCTTTGGATTTGCGTGGGATTGATATTTGTGTCAATTATTCAAGCCGATTGGATGTATGGTAATGTCAATCTCTTTCTTTTGGCGATGCTGATGCAATGCATTCGTCAGCGCCAAACCATATATCGCGCTGCAATACTGATTGGAACGGCAATTTCAGTTAAATTTGCCCCGATTGTGATGATACTTTTTCTAGCATTTGACAATCAACATGGGCATAAATTATGGAGAAATCTCGCCCCGCTTGCTCTGCTTTTCGCTACTGTTGGCTTGTTGTGCGTTGGCTTGCCATACTTGATTGCGGGCACGGCAGTATTTGATTTTTACCACTTTTGGTGGTATGATTTGATGATAGGGCAAATCCGCAATCAGCCTTCAGCAAACAATTTTACGCTTGCCGGAGGGTTAGCGTACATTACACTTGATTTATATCCTGCACCGCTTTGGCTACAGCTTGCTTGCGGACTCTTTTTGGCGAGTTTTGTTGCTTATCTTTCCTACAAAGGGAAGAGGGAATTTGCTTTTATTCTGTGTTTGATTATCATGCCGCTCACAGGCGCACGTGGACAACAGCACCATCTTATTGTCCTGATACCCGCTTATATTCTCATGCTCAATGTTGTTTTTTACCATACGTTTTTGAGACTTGGCTCTCAGACAATCACCCTAACACGAAGTAAGCGAATTGCCCTCTTTTCATTTCTTTTGGGAGTAATGCTGTGTATCTTGTGGGGTAATCATGCACCGAAAAAATTCCCACTGGATATGCTAGGTTTATTTGCTGCCTTTTGTACCACATTCTTCGTTATGCTGTCGCAATATCCGAGAGTAGAAAAAATTCAATCGTAATCACTTCTTAAACCAATAAGCTAAGCAATAACACTATGCCACAACAGCCTTCCACCGATTGGCGCGAGCAAATTGCGCCCGACGAACTAGAACGCTACGCCCGCTACGCCCGCCAATTTACCGAAATGCAGCAGCGCAAATCTGCCAAATATGGCACGGGACGCGGCTTGCACCGAAAACAAATTCTGGGCTTGCCCGCAAGTCTTGAGATATTGGACGGTTTGCCGGAATACGCCAAAGCGGGGCTTTTTGCCAAAGCGGGTCGGTATGAGACACTCGTGCGACTTTCCAATGGTGGCTCTGATGTTCGGCGAGATTCAGTGCCGGATATTCGCGGCTTTTCGTTTAGGGTGCTGGGCGTAACGGGCGCAGGGGCGCTTGGCGGCGAGACAACGGCGCAAGATTTTCTGCTGATTAACCGCGAAGTATTTGGAATGAAGGGAAGTGAGGATTTTGCCAGTTTGGTCGCCGCTCTCGAACAAGGTCCGTCGGGGCTTTTGAAACACCTTATCCGTAAGCACGGCTTATTTGGTGGTTTCCGCAAGGTAAAAGAACTGCAAGGCTCAATGAGCAAACCCTTTTACGGCTTTGCTGCGCATACCTTTTTCTCCTCAGCGCCGATTGCCTGTGGGAAGTATGCAGCGCGTGTGCGTCTCCAGCCCGACGCTGGCAATGGCGCTCCTGCGGCATCGTCGGAAGATTGGACGGCAGACATTATCTCGCGTTTGGAAAAATCGTCCCTCGCCTACACGTTGCAACTACAATTTTTCGTAAACGAAAAGCAAACGCCTATCGAAGACGGTTCGGTGAACTGGACGGAAGATATTTCGCCCTATATCAATGTCGGACGCTTGACGTTGCCCGCTCTCAGCGAATGGTCGGCGCAGCGCGATGAACTCCAAAAAACGATTGAAAACGGCATTTTCGACCCGTGGTGCGCGTTAGCCGAGCATCGTCCTTTGGGCGACATTATGCGGGCGCGAAAAGTGGTGTATTACGAAAGCCAGAAAAACAGGGCAAAATAACCCCCAAATACGATAGCTCAACATCATGGAATCATTATCAACTGTTTGGGGAATCATCCGGCAATCGCTGAACGGAGAAGAGCAGGACTACACGCAAGGCAGCATCAGACGTGCGGTGTTTCTGCTCGCAATCCCGATGATGCTGGAACTCTGCTTGGAAAGTGTCTTTGCAGTCGTGGATATGTATTTCGTCGGCAAACTTGGCGCAAATGCTATCGCGACGGTTGGCATGACCGAATCCATCATGTTTTTGGTCTATTCGCTGGCAATGGGCATCAGCGTTGCTGCAACCGCAATCGTAGCGCGGCGCGTGGGCGAGAAAAAACCGGAAGCTGCTGCCAATGCCGGTGTTCAAGCAATATTGCTATCGGTAATGGTGGCGCTGGTGTTCGGTGTTTGCGGAATTATTTTTGCAGGTGATATTCTCTCGCTCATGGGCGCGAAACCTGATGTTGTCGCTATCGGTACGCCCTTTACCCGCACGATGCTGGGCGGTTCGGTAGTCGTCGTGCTGATTTTCGTTATTAATGGCGTATTTCGTGGTGCGGGCGATGCAGCGATGGCTATGCGTAGCCTCTGGCTGGCTTCTCTTACCAATATCATTCTCTGCCCAATTTTCATTCACTATTTCGGTTTGGTAGGTGCTGCTTGGGCGACAGTATTAGCACGAGGTCTGGGTGTTTGTTATCAGCTTTTTCATTTGCTTGGCGGCAAAGGGATTGTGCGGGTCGGGAAGGATGCACTACGATTTGATATGAAAATTATTCGCGCCATTTTCGAGGTTGCGCTTCCGGCTGCTTTTCAAAACATCATCGCAAGCGGCTCATGGGTTTTGCTTATACGATTGATTGCCGAAACAGGTGGTACGGCGGCTTCGGCGGGGTATCAAATTTGTATTCGCAATGTGATGTTCTTCCTCATGCCGGCGTGGGGACTGAGCAATGCCGCAGCAACACTTGTGGGGCAGAATCTCGGAGCCGAGCAGCCCAAGCGAGCAGAAGAAAGTGTGGTGCTGACGGCGAAGTACAATGCTATTTTTATGAGCGTCGTAACGGTGATATTTATTGTTGCCGCCAAGCCGATTATCGGCGTATTTACTGATGATGCGGAAGTGTTACGCTATGGAACGCTGGCGTTGCAAATTATCGGTTCGGGCTATATTTTCTACGGCTTAGAAATGGTGATGCTGCAAGCCCTGAACGGTGCTGGCGACACAAAAACTCCGACCATCATTAACCTCGTGGGCTTTTGGTTGTTTCAAATTCCCTTCGCATATTTCCTTGCCAAAGGTTTAGGCTGGAATGCTGTGGGAGCGTTTTTTGCTGTGCCTGCTGCTGAATTGCTGATAGCAGTTATTTCGTGGTATTATTTCCGCCGAGGCGCTTGGAAAGCGGTAAAAGTGTAGTCTTTGTGGTGGAAGTTTTCTGGAAATTGCCGAGAAAATGCGTATTTTTCAATGATTCCCCTTGTCACCCATATTGCTAATGAGATGATAGTATGAGCGCCCTTCAAGAACAAACCCTCAACGATACTGTCCGCAGCTTGGGCTATCTTGATGTGACAAGTTTTGCCCGCGAACAGGCTCTCAGCCTTGTAAAACAGCGTATTGCCTATTATCAAAGTCGGTGTGATTTTTTTCAAAAAAAGTATGGTATGCAGTATAAGGAATTTACAGAGCGCTTCCATGCTCTGCCGTCACCAACGCTGTTAGAGCGTGAAGATGACAGCATGGAATGGGAAACCGCACTGGAAGCCGTTGCGGAATATCAGTACGACGCAAGCCTTTTAGTGTGAATGCTTTATGCTGCTCTTGCCGTTGAATCCTCTGCTTGAAGCTCTGAATCGGTCTTTGGAGGAATTTCAGCATATTGTCACCTATCAAGAAATTCTGTCGGAGCGGCACGAATCAAGGCTTTCCGATATGAAGGTGAGGCTAGTGTTGTCCGATTCATCCACGTTAATCTATGCTGAGACAGTGTTGCATCGCTTAAACAAGCGTAAATACTCCTTTCAATGGATGAATGCTGATTCTACATTACGAATCCGATGGGATAACGCTCCACATCACTCGCATATTTCCACGTTTCCACACCATAAACACGTTGGCGATGAAAACAACATACAAGAATCTCCCGAAATGAGCCTCAGCGCTGTGTTATCTTTGATTGCAGCGACATTGTAATATCACTTTTTCTCTTTTATGAACCTCGCCATCGTCCGTTACAACGCAGGAAATATCCAATCCCTACTTTTTGCACTTGCCCGCTTGGGCATAGAGCCGGTTATCTCTGATGACCCCGACGTGCTGCACAGCGCAGATAAGGTGATTTTCCCCGGTGTGGGCGAGGCGCGTTCTGCTATGACGTATCTGCGAGAACGGGGCTTAGATAAGGTGATTACCGGACTGAAGCAGCCTGTTCTGGGGATTTGCGTGGGGATGCAGCTTTTATGCGCTCATTCGGAAGAAAACGACACGACGTGCATGGGTGTCTTCGATACAAAGATTCGTCGCTTTGCTCCTGAACCGGAAGAGCGCCGGCGCTTCAAAGTGCCACAAATCGGCTGGAATACGCTTTCCTTCACCAATCATCCGCTTTTTGTAAAACTCCCGCCCGAAGTGTATGTCTATTATGTGCATAGCTACGCTGCGGAACTCTCGCCCTTCACGATTGCCACGACGGATTATGTGCAGCCCTTTAGCGGCGGCTTACACAAAGGGAATTTTTATGCCGTGCAGTTCCACCCTGAAAAAAGTGGTGAATTGGGAGCGCAGATTTTGCAGAATTTTCTGGATTTACCGTAGTTCTTGAATTATTTCTTTTTGCTTTCTTGATAATTACCATGCACGCATACCGCATAGAAACTCGCATCCCTGACAATCATCTCTTATATATTCCCGTTCCGACCTTTGCGGCGGGCGAAGATGTAGAAGTGATTATTCTTGCCAAAGAGCAGAATTCCAATTTCGAGACAAAAATTCAACAGTTGAAACAAGCGGCATTTGATCCCCTTTTTCTAGCCGATACAGAGCAAATTGCACGAGATTTT
>JANYDO010000489.1 GCA_025363605.1 Candidatus Kapaibacterium sp. | reverse complement strand
GGTGTGAGGTTGATAAAATGGTCTGTGTTGCTTTTGTGCCAAGCGTTTCGACAAGCGTACTGTCGGCAAATGCAATTCCGGCACCGACACTAACAACCGCACCAATGCTGGAGCGGGCGAACTGACGGCGGTTCATGGCGCTTGGTGGATAGGTGCGTTTTGCCCCTTTGCCCGTGTTTCCGCCAAACGCTTGACTTCTTCCATGACGGACGGGAGAAGGCGCATAAAATTTTTGCCCAAGAGTATGGCAAAAACGCCTCCCAACACGCCGTCAATCCAGACTTCATGCGTGAAGCGGGTTTCTGTGCTGTTGCTCTCGAAAAAACGTTTTACGTTCAGGCGTGCGAGCGGAAGGGCTGTTGAGAACGTGTATGAGTGTTGGTCGCTGAACTCTGTGATGGTAAATCGGGACGTTGTGCCGTTCAGACTAACAAGTTTTCCCGCTGCGCCAAGTTTGAATGCGCCTTCCAGCGATGCCGATTGTAAGCCTTTGTCCCAGAGATGCCATTCGGAAACATCTGTCCAAATGTTCCAAATATCGTCGGAATTTGCGCCGGTGGTGGTGCTATGCCAGAAGTGGCGCGGTTTGGGGGCAGATGGTCGTGGTGTCATGGTGGTTGTGTGCAGATGGTGAAAAAAATGTTCACTCTAAACTACAACCACGCACGAAAAAAGCACTTGATATATGGTAAGTTCGTTTAGGTTTGAGAAAGTTTTTTCCGAATGCGACTCAAACTCTCCGGCGTAACGCCCAGATAGGACGCAATATGCTTGAGTGGGGCGCGGAGAGCCGTTTCCGGTTCGTCCTGAAGCAGCTTGCGGTAGCGCTCTTCGGCAGTGATGGTGATGCTGTCCATATAGATTCGTTCGGTCATACCGTTCACATCCTGCAAAACTCGGCGAATAAGGGTGTGCCATTTCGGAACGTTGTCGTAGATGTGTTGCAGGGCAGCGTGGGAAATCGCCAGCAATTCAGCGTCTTCGAGGGCTTCGATATTTTCGCGGGCGGGCGTTTGTGTAGAAAAAGACTGCTGCGAGGTGAAAAGCTGGTGTTCGGGCGTGAAAAACTTTGTTGTATCTTTGCCGTCGCCGGTGGTAATAAAAAAACGCATCAATCCTTTGTTCACAAAGTACAAATGCCCACAGACCTGCCCCTCGCGTAAAAGCAGCGTATTGGCTTTGATAGAAACCGTTTCAAGGCGCTCGGCGACGTACAGCCATTCTTCTTCGGTAAGAGAAATCTTTTCGGCAATAAAAGTGTGGAGTGGCAATAATGAGGTATGAAGCGGTTTTGCGGGCATAAAGCAAAGGCAACGTAAAAAGTAGAATATGTCGTGTTTTTCTCAAAAAAATTCAGATGATACCATGAAAACTGCTCTTGTTACCGGTGCAAGCAAAGGCATCGGTTTTGAAATCGCTCGGCAACTTTGCGCAAAGGGATTCCACGTTCTGCTTGCGGCGCGGAATCCTCATGCCGGCTCGGAAGCTGCATCCCAACTGGTACGGCAAAAATATACGTGTTCGTTTGTGCCGATGGACGTGAGCGACAGCGCAAGTATTCGTGAGGCGTATCGGCAGGTCTCGACCAAAATACAGCATTTGGACGTGATAATCAACAATGCGGGCGTGATGCTCGACCATGCGCAGAGTATTCTTGCCGTTTCGGAGTCGCTGCTTTTGAATACGCTCCAGACAAACGCCGTCGGTGTATTGACCATAGTGCAAACATTCTTGCCGCTCATGCAGCGCGGGGGGCGTATTATCAATGTTTCCAGTTCGGGCGGGCAGATTGCGCATGGCGCAAGCACCTTTGCTCCAGCGTATTGCATTTCCAAAACGACCATGAATGCGATAACGTTGCAACTCGCTTCAACACTTGCTTCTGAGGGAATCGCCGTGAACGCGATGTGTCCGGGCTGGGTGCAAACAGACATGGGCGGAGAGGGCGCACCACGAAGTGTGGCGGCAGGAGCGGACACGGCGGTCTGGCTTGCGACGGAAGCGCCGCAAGCGCTCACGGGGAAGTTTTTGCGAGATAGAAAAGAAATTTCGTGGTAGGTAATGCCGAGTAGGTGCGATAATGAGTAGGTGCGATGACCCTTTAACCACATTGTCCATTGCTGACTTGATTGATAGTGGCGGGCGGTGCATTGATGAATATGTACCATTAATTCGTGAGTGTGCAAAAAGATTTGTGTAAACAGCCCACATCCCCATTTTCCCCCCAAGGGCTAGTCTCTGCACACAAGTCTTGCAAGCTAGCTGGGATGTGGCTGAGAATATTATTCTTTGAAAATTGCCCATGTTTTAACCGCGTCAGTATTCCAAGCCTCGTCTGAAGGTGTTTGGTTCCGGCGGAGATTCGTTTATTTTCGCAGGAAGTACCCATAGTTTTCTCAATTGCGAAAAAGTAAGCATCTGGACAGTGATTCTTGGAACACAGACAAGAGTGTCTATGCCACCGAAGCTAGTTCCCATGCCGTAGCACAGACACTCCTGCCTGTGTAGATAGTTCAAGATAATTTCGTTCAACACCTTAGTTTTACTTTGGCAAGTTGATCATTAGAGTGCATAAAATCTAGCTCCCCTATCATTCCCGCGTAGGCGGGAACCCAGCACAACAAGCCGCGAAGCAACCATTTTCGTTGGTGAACGTAGCGGAAAGCATTACGCGGCACTGGATTCTTGGGCAACCGCAGACGGTTTCGGGAATGACAAACCCTAGCTTCCATACGACTTACAGGCTAACTTGCCAAAGTAAAATTAGTTCGCCGCCATTGGTGCGATTGTAGATGTGGTAATAGGAGTTCGGCGAGAGATGCATAAAAATGTAGGAAAGAAGAACAAGAAAAAAGCCGTACTATCACTTCTTAGCGATAGTACGGCTTTTTATTTCAGGACGCACTTTTGTCTCGCCGTTCTACCGCCCAAAAGCGGTAGAACGGCGTAGAGCAATTACAGCGTTGGCACAAGCACGTGCGGCACATCCAGCGCCTTTGCCTGCTTGTTCCATGCCTCTAGGTCGCGGGCAATCACGCCGCGCCACTCGGTGCGAATGGTATCGAAATTCTTGATTTCCTCAGCAAACACTTCCTTCATGCCTTGCGTAATCGGTTCGTCGCTTTTGGCTGCGTCGTAGAGCGTTGCCAGCACAGCATAGAGCTTGGCTCCGGTGTTGTTTTTGCCCGCAAGAATGTCGTAGCTGATTTTTGCCGTTGCATTGTGCAGTTTGCCTTCGACTGTATCGCAGGTTGCGGCAAGTGTTTTTGCCGATTTGACTAATGCGCTGAATTTCGCCGTGTCCGCGCCTGTTGCCAGTAGATCAGCGCGTTCGCCAAGTTGCTTTTTAATCGTGCGAAGTTGGATGACCGTGCGCGTGAGTGCAGAAATCGTATCGCGCACAGCAAGTGTGAACTCGTGCGTCTTGGCAAGTTCTGGTGCATTGATGCTCTGGCGCGGGTCGGCAACGACTTGTGCAGTCTGCGTAAAGGTCTTGCCGTCCACCGTCAGGCGAAGTGTGTATGCGCCCGGAGCGGCAGTCGGACCCGAAACGACATCGCCGCCGTCGGTCTGCCCGTCTTTGATAAAGTCAGCGCCTTTGTGGTCTAAATCCCACACAGCGCGGTGCAAGCCCGCCAATACCGAAAGTGTGTCCGGTCGTCTGCCACGTCCTTCGTCGCCACCTGCCTCCGGCTCGGGTTTGCTTTTGATGGTGCGTATGACCGTGCCTTTTAAATCCAACACGTCCATCGTAACGGTTTTCGCCTTCGATTTGAGCCAATAGTGGAACACCATGCCATTCGGAGGATTGGGCAATGCGCCGACGTTGCCGCCGCGATTAAAGCTCATGTTCCAGCGCGTTGCTGCTTGTACGGGCAGAAGCGTGTTGTCGCTTGCTTCTCCGGCAGCAAATTCACGAATGGGCGTGAGGTCGTCGAAGACCCAGAACGAGCGCCCGTGCGAAGCGACAACAAGGTCGTTGTTTTTAATCAGCAAGTCGTGGACGGCTACGGGCGGGAAGTTCATCGCAAGCGGCTGCCACGTTGCGCCGTCGTCAGGGGACATCATCAAGCCCAATTCCGTGCCGACGTAGAGCAGACCACGCTTCTTGGGGTCTTCGCGCACTGCGTGGAGATAGGTGTCTTGCGGAAGTTTTGCTGTGAGGCTTTTCCACGTTTTGCCGAAGTCGGTTGTTTTCCACAGATACGGCTTGAAATCGCTCAAGCGGTGCGCTTCGGCAACGACGTATGCCGTGCCTGCATCGGTACGCGAGGTCTCGATGGTTTTGATGGTCGCAAACTCCGGCAAGCCCGTGATATTTTTCGTCACGTTCGTCCACGTTTTTCCGCCATCTTGCGAATTTTGCACCAAGCCATCATCGCTTCCTGTCCAGAGAACGCCAGCTTTCACGGGAGATTCAGCAATGGCAAAAATAGTGCAGTACGTCTCAACGCCGGTGTTATCGCCCGTGATGGGACCGCCCGACCATTTTTGTTTTGCTTTGTCGTTGCGCGTCAGGTCGCCGGAAATCGCATTCCAGTTTTTGCCGCCATCGGTGGTTTTGAAGAGAACGTTTGCGCCGTGATAGACGGTGTTCGCGTCATGCGGAGAAATAAGAATCGGGGCAGTCCATTGGAAACGATAGCGAAGGTCTTCCGCGCCGTGCCCGGAAGGATTGGTGGGATAGACCGTGATGTTTTGCGTGGTGCGTGTGCGGTGGTCGTAGCGCGTAATTGCGCCGCCGTATTCGCCCGCATAGACGATGTTCGCATCCGTAGGGTTGTGCTGCGTGTGTCCCGCCTCGCCGCCACCGACGTTGTACCACTCGGCAACGTCAATACCGCCGCCATCCAAGCTGTGGCTGGGCGCTGCAAACGTTCCCCAATCCTGCGCTGCGCCGGAAATGACGTAAGGATTAGCATTATCAACGGCAACGTGGTAAAACTGCATCGTCGGCATAGCTGCTGCAAACCATGTAGAGCCGCCATCGGTAGAGATTTCTACGCCGCCGTCGTTGGCGTTAATGATGCGCTGCGGATTTTTTGGGTCAATCCAAATATCGTGGTGGTCGCCGTGACGAAAGCCGCGTACGCGGTTAATGGTGCGCCCGCCGTCCAGCGTGTGAAACATCGGCACTTGTGGGAACCAGACATCATCGGAGTTGGTGGGGTTGATGGTCATGGTGGAGTAGTACCACGCACGTTGGCGCAAGGAGCGCGAGTCGTTCACTAAGCGCCAGTTTGCGCCACCGTCGTCGGAGCGGAACAAACCGCCTTTTTCATGTTCAATAAGCGCATAGATGCGGCTTCCGCTCGTGGGCGCCACCGATACGCCGATTTTGCCCATAATGCCTTCCGGGATACCGCTTGGCGAACCGTCGGCTTTGAGCGGAGTGATTTGTTTCCATGTATCGCCACCGTCGCGCGAGGTGTACAAGCCGCTTCCGGGTCCGCCGCTCGTCATTTCCCACGGCTTACGGCGCGTTTGCCACATTCCGGCAAAGAGAATATTCGGGTTCGTGGGGTCGAAGCACACGTCGGAAGCGCCGGTTTCGGGATTTTTCGCCAGAACTTGTTCCCATGTTTTTC
>JANYDO010000487.1 GCA_025363605.1 Candidatus Kapaibacterium sp. | reverse complement strand
CTCTTCTCTCCCAAAGCAAGCACTAAGAACTTCTTGGGTCATAGATTGCCGCATAGATAGCAGTGCAATACTGACTTCTTCGGCAAGTTCTTCTTCTGTGATAGAGGTAGTGCGTTTGCCTGTATGGTCGTGTAGGCTTTGCAGAAGATTATCGAAATCGCCGATGCCGAATCCGAAAATATGTTCAAAGCGTTTCGGCGTGTGGCGTAATTGAGTGCTTGAGAGCGGTGATTGTGAAGAATTCCCCGTCATACGCATTTTGCAAAAGGTTGTTGTTTGAGGGTAATATCTCGCCGCACAATATACTTCATTTTGGACTAATTTGTCCTTTGATTTTTTCTAATGTGAACGTACTTGCTGCTTTTGGGTATATTCGGTATTTGCCATATTTTGCTGCATTACGTTAGAAGGCAGACTTCACGTCGGAGAATGCTACTTCAGCTGCTCTATGTTCAATTCCATGTTTAACTCTACATCCATTGGTAATCGAAAAAAAATCACTCTTCATAATTGCCGTCACTTCATTCAACGAAAATGATTGCAGTCTTTTTTGAATCAGCGTGCGCTGCTCCGCCCATTCTTCATGGAAAGGGCATGGTCGCTCGGGATTACAGCCGTCCAAGTGCAGCATACATCGCGTGAAGCGCTTATCGCCGTCAATGGCGAGAATAATATCATACACTGTGATACGCTTGCTATCCTCTGCCAAACGCACACCACCGCCTGCGCCGCGCATCGAGGTGATAAACCCCGCGCGACCGAGCTTTTGCATGACTTTTCTCAAAAATGCGGAAGGCAGATGTACTTGCTGGGCAACCGTATCAACGGCTACATAGTGGTCTTGTGGTTGAGAAGCCAAGTATGTCATTGCCCGTAGTCCGTAGGCACAGGCATTGGAGAGCATAACGTTTCCTTTCTATCCTGATGTGGTTTTTCGCAAGTCGCAAGGCTCTTACACGCCAATCCGACCGCCCGACCCTACAGCAGGTCGGACAGTCGGTATTTGCGAATTTTTTGCAAAAATCTTATTGATTTACTTTGCCAATACAACAGCATCCACAACGTGAATAATACCGTTAGAAGCACGAATAGAAGCCACTACTTTGGCATCATCAAGGTACATCACGCCACCCTTTTTCGTAATTTTTGCCGGTTTGCCATCGAACATGGTAATTGTTTGTCCGTCGGTGAAAAAATCCACGTCGAGAGCCGAGGTCATAACGTGATGATACAAGATGTCCGCCAGTTTGCCTTTGTTTTCAGGCTTCAAGAGTGTTTCCACCGTGCCTGCGGGCAGTTTATCAAAAGCGGCATTGGTTGGTGCAAAGACGGTAAAGGGTCCGGCATTGGACATGGACGTAACCAAATCTGCGGCTTTCAGCGCTGTCACAAGCGTTGAGTGGTCTTTCGAGCCGACAGCAACCTTCACAATGTCCTTCATGGATTCATCGTCTTTCACCGCCTCCTGTCCGCCGGCTGGTGGCTCTTGCTGCTTTGCGCTCCCCTGCGCGGAATCGTCCTGCTTACCGCATGAGACAGCAACGAAGAGCATCATTGCTAGAGCGAGATATTTCAAAGTTTTCATGGTAGAAATGTAATAGGGTTCAACAAAATGAATTGGTTGATAGTTTTTTTGGTTTTGATAGATGACTGTGCTTACGAAAAAGCGGCTCATTTTGGGGAGCAATGGGTTGCACCCCCTTGTTTTTCAAGACTCCGTAGCAAGGGAGCATGCTCCCTTGTTCATTTCCTTCGCTTTTTTGTAAGCCCTAAGATGCCCGTGTTTACGATTGCACGGGCTGTTTGGTATGTTCCAATTCTAGCGCCATTTCGTACAAGATGTTGTTTTCCAAATGCACGTGTTTATGCAAATCTTCTTCAAATTCGCGCAGTTCGGCGTAGGCGGCTTTGTAGGTGTTGCACGCTGACGGTGGCGGCGTGTAGTTATTCGTAAGCTGGCGAATATGTTGCATTATCGCGCCTGCTGCTTCATGCTCTGCTTCCAAGCCGTGCAAGGGATTAGCGATTGTTCCGAAACGATTGGTCACAGGTGCAAGAGCATATTTCTCAGCCATTTCCATGCGGAGAATGGCGGGAAAAAGAATGTGTTCTTCTTTATCGAGATGCTCCAGTAATTCGGCAGCAAGTGTGTTGAATAGTTTTTCAACCTCGCGGTTCTGCGGCTGGTCGTCGCCGTGGCGCTCCACCACGCGATGAATGTGGCTTTGGATAATCGGAATTGAACGTCGCACGTAGGCATGGT
>JANYDO010000486.1 GCA_025363605.1 Candidatus Kapaibacterium sp. | reverse complement strand
ATATCACAAGGAGCAAACTATGGAACTCGGCGTATTTTCTCTGAGTTTGTCTGTCAAAGACATTCATGTCTCAAAGGCTTTTTATGAAAAACTTGGCTTTACCGTCTTTGGCGGTGATATTGCACAGAACTGGCTCATTATGAAGAATGGAGACTGTCTGATTGGTCTTTTTCAAGGAATGTTCGAGCGCACTATGCTTACCTTCAATCCCGGGTGGGATACGAACGCTAAGAATCTGGCGACATTTACCGATGTGCGCGAACTCCAACAACAGCTTAAAGCTAAAGGCGTAGAATTTGTAACCGAAGCAGACGAAAGCACGACCGGTCCCGCAAGTTTCGTCATCACCGACCCCGACGGCAATCCCGTTCTTGTGGATCAGCATAGATAAATTTCAATACAATTTCATCTCTTCTCCAATGACCGGACACTTCCCATTTCTCGCGCTTCTTCTTGCGCTCCGCGTTGTACCTGTTCCTGCGCAGTCGCTGCCCGCACCAAGCGCTTCGGCAGCAAGCGCTTCGATGGATACGCTCATCTATCGGTATCAGGCAGACGAAGAAAGTCTTGCCCGCAAATACACACTGCGAGAATCCGATGTGTACTACAATCGTATGGAACGCTTTTACGCGCAGTGGGCAGAAGCGCTGAACGCGCTCCGTTTCGAGAGCTTCAGTCAGTCCGCACAAGTGGATTATCTCTTGCTCAAAAATCACATTGCCGAACGCCGCACCCGTCTTCAACGCCAGAGTGCTGACTACAAAGCAATCAAGCCGCTCGTACCATTTAGCGAGACCGCTCAGAATCTTATTACCGAACGGCAGCGCGGCGCGACACTGAACGGCAAAGCGGTTGCACAAACGTTTGCTGCGCTTGGCAATGAGATAAAAGCCTTAGAAAAAGCTCTGGCGCAAAAGCCAAAGATTCCACTTGGTCAGGCGAAGTACGTAGCTCGTGTGGTGCAGGGCTTCAGCACGGGATTGCAAGAGATGGTGAAATTTTACGCTACCTACGACCCGCTTTTTACGTGGTGGACAAAAGCGCCGTTTGAAGGAGTCGTCGCGGCATTGAAAAATTATGCTTCGGCACTGGAAGCATGGAACGTGCCGGACAACACCAAAGACGACGGCACGGGCATCGTCGGCAAACCCATCGGCGCAGAAGAATTTACCAAAAGCCTTCAGTTCGCCATGATACCCTACACGCCCGAAGAACTTATTGCCATCGGCAACGAAGAATTTCGATGGTGCGAAAAAGAAATGCTCAAAGCTGCACAGGATATGGGCTTCGGCAATGATTGGAAAGCGGCGTTGGAAAAAGTAAAAAATGATTACGTCGCGCCCGGCGAGCAGCCCGCACTCATTAACACGCTTGCTGAAGAAGCGATTGAGTATGTCGAAAAAAATAATCTTGTCACTGTGCCAGCTATTGCAAAAGAAACGTGGCGAATGACCATGCTCACGCCGGAGCAGCAGCGCATAAGCCCGTTTTTTCTGGGCGGTGAGGTCATTCAAATTGCGTTTCCCACAGCAGATATGCAGCACGACGACAAAATGATGAGCCTGCGCGGCAACAACAAGCACTTTGCGCGGGCAACTGTTTTTCACGAATTGATACCGGGGCATCACTTACAAATGTATATGACCGAGCGCTATAACCGTCAGCGCGGAGAATTTGACACGCCGTTTTGGATAGAGGGCTGGGCATTGTACTGGGAAATGCAGTTTTGGGATAGAAAATTTACGAATACGCCCGAAGATAGAGCGGGCGCGCTTTTCTGGCGAATGCATCGCTGCGCCCGCATCATTTTTTCCATCAACTACCATCTCGGCAAGTGGACACCGAAAGAATGTATTGATTTTCTGGTCGAAAAAGTCGGACACGAGCGTGCTAATGCTGAAGCGGAAGTGCGGCGTTCGGTCACGGGCGGATACGGTCCGCTCTACCAACTGGCATACATGATTGGCGCAAAGCAGTTCGTGGCGCTGCGAAAAGAAGTGGTCGGCGGCAGCAAAATGACGGAGCGCGAGTTCCACGATGCCATTTTGCAATCAGGCAATATCCCGATTGAGATGGTACGCGCACTCCTGCTTGAGCAAAAACTAACGAAAGAATTTAAGACTTCATGGCGATTTTATTGAGGGAGTCTGTGCAGGGAAAAGCCCGTACCACTGACTAAGAAGCGGTAGCATACGTGAACGACCTGACCAGTCGCAGAACGCTAATAATTCACTCTTTTGCTAGTTCAATATCAGAAAATTGCTCAAATGCCTCCATTCACTATCGAATTTGTAAATTTGTTTCTTGCCGGGCTTCTTGCCGGAGAGGAGTTCGTCATTTGCTATGGAGTGCGTACGGCTCTGACTACACTTGAGGAGAAGCCGCAGGCGCAACTTCGTCAAGTACTCATCCGTAGATTGCGAGTGCTTGTACCGGCAATTTTTGTTTCTACTGCCCTATCGGGAATTGCAACAATGGTCAGAGCCGGCAGTGGAATTAGTTTCGGTTTCCGATGTGCAGGCTTGCTATGTTTGCTCGTGTGGATGTTCGTCACGTTCTTTGGAACTGTCCCTATCAACAAAACTGCGCTTGCATGGCAGCCGGAAGCGCTCCCAAGTGATTGGCGTAGCTTGATAGCTCGCTGGGAGCGCTTGGATATTCTTCGATGCTGGGCAGCGGTTGTGTGCTTTGCACTACTCTTGACTGCTACGGCACTCGGGCTGAATGGAAATTGAGGGCTGAGTATTGTTAATCGTAAAAAAAATCGCTCACGATTTTTTTTGATGGCGGAAAAGTATTCAAGGCAATCACTTTTCTCATCTGCACTTACGAGCAAAAAAAGCCAAAAATTAGATGTTGCACCACCGATTGTAACGGGTTTTTCGTTACAGGTGACACTAGTGCGGTAAGGGTGTGGGTTGTATATTTGCAGAAACATTTTTGGTGGTCATTATTTTTTTGAAGGAGTCTTGTATGAAAAGATTAGTGGTCATCGGTGCTTTTTTCCTCGCACTGCTTTGGCAAACAGGTTCTGCACAAATGAAGGATGCTCAGTTGATGATTGGCGGCGGTTTGGGTGCTTCCTATTCGGCAAACCCCGCTCTAAATGCTTTTTCCAGTTTTTCTGCCGGCATATATCCCTCCGTAGGCGTTTTTGTTACCGATAGGCTTGTGCTTGGCGGTCAGATAAACGCATCCTATAATAGTTTGGTTGTAGAACAAAATCCCATTCTAAGCCAGGTGAATCTTGGTCTTGCACCCATGGCGCGTTATTTTTGGAGTGATCTTGCGAGTCCTTTTGTCGCATTTTCGCAGCTTTCCGGCGGTGGAAACTACACATTCTATTTTCAAGACGGTGTTATGGGGTCAATGAGAACATTTGGCTTCCGAGCAACCGCAGCAACAGGCGTATCATGGTTTGTTGTGCCAAATGTAGGCATCGAAGCGGTTCTTCAATATACCTACGCAACGTCCACTCCAATGTATCTTCAGTTGGTCGTTGGTGTGCAAGCGTATATCAGTCGCAAATAATCTATGCGGAATTGTTGCTGTGCAGAATGCAAGTGTTTTTTGATTCAGTACCGTACACATTTAGATAGCTCATCAGCACGAAAGTTCTTTGAAAGTTCAAGAATCCAATACGAAGCAGACCTCAAG
>JANYDO010000449.1 GCA_025363605.1 Candidatus Kapaibacterium sp. | reverse complement strand
TGGCAAAAGAACTCGGCGGCGGTGGCGGCGGCAAGCCTCACCTTGCAACGGCGGGTGGCAAAGATGTGGAGAAACTTCCTCAGATTCTGAGCGGCTTTGCGGGGTTTGTGGAGAAGTTTTGATGCAACGAACTTTTGCTCTCTGCATTTGCAGACAAAACTTTGAGCAAACGACGGATATTACTCCACGCAAAGTGTATGAAGTTTTACCCGACCAAGATGCTGAAAGCGTAGGAATGATGCGCATTATAGACGATTCCGGCGAGGATTATCTGTACCCTGCTTCATTCTTCATTCTTCATTCTCATTATGCTCCCGCATGAAGCAGAAGAACTATTCTACGCACAGGCAATGCCGGAATAGCGATTTTATGCACTTTCTGGCAAATTATATTTTAAAGCGCAACGCTCATGTTCATAAACTTTGTCAACCTTTCACAAAAGCTATGCGTTATCTTGTTTCGGCAACGCTGATTATTGTTGGCATTATTCACCTTCTCCCTGTTATCGGTGTGATAAGCAGTGAGCGGCTGACGGCTTTGTACGGCGTATCCTTTTCAGACCCGAATGCTGAAATTCTCATGCGCCACCGAGCCATACTTTTTGGGCTTCTTGGGCTATTTTTGGTGTATGCTGCGTTTCAGCCTACTCTGCAAATCATAGCTTTTGTGGCTGGTTTTGTTAGTATTTTGTCGTTTCTCATGTTAGCGTGGTTAGTCGGCGGCTATAATGCGCAAGTCGCTCGTGTTTTTGTGGTGGATATTGCTGCTCTTATTTGTCTTGTGATTGGCGTTCTTGGCTATATCTACCTTCAACGTAATCCGTAGTGTGAGCAAGATATGAACATCACCTACTCACCCGATGTAGATATACTCCGCATCCGCTTCAACACTACTCCCATTGAGGAAAGCGATGAAGAAAAGCCCGGACTTGTTTTGGATTATGACGCTGAGGGTAATATTGTTGGAATGGAGATTCTACGCGCCTCTGAGCGTATTGAACAGCCACAAGCCGTAGAGTATAGCGTAGCAATATGAGCGGAGACACCATTACCGTTTGCCGCAAAGACACCCAATTTGTGCGTCATCACGGCGAATCGCTTGAATACAGACTTTGTACGCGACCGCTCACGGTGGATGAAATTTTTGATGTCAAATAAGTTTATCAATTTTTATTAGCTATAATGTACATTCTCGGTATATCCGCTTTCTATCACGATTCCGCCGCAGCTTTGCTCAAAGACGGCGAGATTATTGCCGCCGCGCACGAAGAGCGCTTCACGCGCGTCAAGCACGACCCCGATTTCCCGAAAAAAGCAGTCGAATACTGCTTGAAAGAAGCAGGCATCAAACTCGCTGACGTGGCAGCATTGGTTTTCTACGACAAACCGCTACTGAAATTTGAGCGGCTTTTGGAAACGTACTATGCCTTTGCACCTCGCGGAGTGCGGTCGTTCCTGATGTCTATGCCTGTCTGGCTCAAAGAAAAAATGTTTTTGAAAAAGCTCATTCGTGATGAACTGAAGTCGCTTGGTGATTACGACAGGAACAAATTAAAACTTCTTTTCCCTGACCACCACTTGTCCCACGCTGCGAGCGCCTACTACGCTTCGCCGTACGAGGATGCCGCCATCCTCACGATTGACGGCGTTGGCGAGTGGGCGACGGCTTCGATTGCGCATGGGCAGGGCAAAGATATTACGGTGCTGAAGGAACTGCATTTCCCCCATTCAGTAGGCTTGCTGTACTCAGCATTTACCTATTTTCTCGGCTTCAAAGTCAATTCCGGCGAATACAAACTCATGGGGCTTGCGCCTTACGGCGACCCGACCTCGCCCGACATTGACCGCTACGTGAATATCATCAAGACCAGTATTTGCAAGGTCTATGACGATGGTTCGTTGTGGCTTAATCAAGACGTTTTTGACTATGCGACGGGTTTGTACATGGTCAAAGATGATGCGTGGGAAAAACTTTTCGGATTTCCTGTGCGCAAGGCAGAAACCAGCTTGGAGCAGTATCATTGCAATCTCGGCTTGGCGATTCAGCGCGTAACCGAAGAAATCGTTCTGAAGATGGCTCAGGAAGCCAAACGTTTGACGGGCAGCCCGAACATCACGCTTGCAGGCGGTGTTGCGCTTAATTGCGTTGCCAACGGCAAACTGCTCAAATCCGGTATTTTCGAGAATATGTTCATTCAGCCGGCTGCGGGCGATGCCGGCGGTGCGCTGGGTGCGGCATACTCAGCATATCACATTTACTACGGGCAAGAGCGCATAGACCTTCAAGGGCGCATGGATGCTATGAAGGGATCGTATTTAGGACCGGAAGCATCGAACTTTGAAATTGAGGAAACAGCGAAACGATTCAATGCTGTTTATACCTACTATGACGATTTTGAGCGCCTTGCAGAAGATACCGCCAAAATTTTGGCAGATGGAAACGTCGTGGGGTGGCATCAAGGGCGCATGGAATGGGGTCCGAGAGCGCTCGGCAATCGCAGCATCATTGCCGACGCACGAAACCCGGAAATGCAAAAGCGCCTGAACCTAAAAATCAAATACCGCGAGGGTTTTCGCCCCTTTGCGCCGTCGGTATTGGCAGAGGACGAAACGGAATATTTCGATGTTGCCACGCCTTCGCCGTATATGCTGCTGATTGCCGATGTCGTGGAGAAACGCCGTAATGCGCTCCCGCCGAACTATCACGGGCAATCGTTCAAGGATAAACTCTATTTCTTGCGCTCGGACTTGCCGTCTATCACGCACCTTGACTATTCCGCACGTTTGCAAACGGTTCACAAGGAAACCAATCCTCGCTACTACGGCTTAATCTCAGCCTTTAAGCGCCTTACGGGCTACGGCGTGATTGTGAACACGAGCTTTAATGTCCGTGGTGAGCCGGTTGTCTGTACGCCTGAAGATTCCTATCGCTGCTTCATGCGAACAGAAATGGATGTGCTGGTTGTGGGCAATTTCCTCTTTGAAAAGGCAAAGCAACCGAAGTTTGAGGAAAGCGATGAGTGGAAAGAGATTTTGACGAGCGACTAATGCTGATTCCTTTAACGCGGATAACGTAGATTGAGCAGATTTTCACAGATTTTTTTTTTGACAGTATTTCTATTTACCAACGTTCATTTATGAGCAAAGCATTTGAGACACTTCGCCGTGCATACACGGGCTTGAGTTTGATACTTCTGAACACAGCACTATTCCTTGTTGTCGTCATCGTTCTTCTGGAACTTGTCGCCGGATGGCTGCTGAATCGGCAAGCAACCGCGCAGAACGCTTCCGTTAGCCTTACGGAATCGGCATATAAGGATGCTCCGTGGAAAGACCAGTTTTTCAAAGATGTTGCAGCATACCAAGCAGCAACGAGTGGACGACAAGTCTATGAACCCTACTCGCTCTGGAAGAACCCCGATTTTGCCAGTGCAACCTTCACTGTTGCAGACGGCTACCGTAAGACCGTGAATCCGCCTCATTCTGCGGGAGATTCCGTTGTTCGCGTTTGGCTCTTCGGTGGCAGCACGATGTTCTGTGCTGATGCGCCCGACGAATGGACGATTGCATCGCAACTATCACTCAATTTGCACAAACAGTATCCCACCAAGCACTTTGAAGTCTCCAATTACGGCTTACCCGGATTTGTGAATGACCAAGAGGCGGTGCTGCTCTCCAAATTGCTGATGGACGGCAAGCGCCCAAACCTCGTCATTTTCTACGACGGTTTTAATGAAGGGCATTTGAAAGTCGGCATGGTAAAGCCGATGGCGCATGGGTTCTATGAACTCTACGACCAAATTTATCGTTCTATCAAAGAGCGCCTTTGGGCTAATCTTGTCTGGAAATCCTCGCTCCTGACGCTTGTCATGCGCTCCCGCAGCGATGGCATCAAGTTTGAGAAAAATACGACTGTCTTACAAGAACGCTCCGAAGCGGTCTGTACGCATTACACAAGTACGTTTACCTTTGTTCAAAATCTTGCTAAAACGTATGGCTTCCAAGCAGCGTTTTTCTGGCAACCATCGCTTCTGACAACCGCCAAGCCACTCACGCAGGAAGAAACTGCCTTGCGGAATATCGTGGAGGCAAGTAATGGTCAGTGCTACAAGATTCTTCATGCAACGGTGCGCAAACAAATTTTCGATAATCCTGCTTTTGCACAACTCCCTATCTACGACATCAATAACGCTTTCGATGCTGTGCAAGCGCCCACGTTTGTGGACTACGCACATTTGAGCTATCGCGGCAACGAAGCAATCGCTGGCAGCATTGCCCGATGCCTCCTAACGAAAAATCTTATCCAACCTTAATCTTTTTTACTATGGACTTTCTCACTGACCTTTGGAAATTCTTGCGTGAACGCAAAAAATGGTGGCTTTTGCCGATGATTGTTGTGCTGCTTCTTATCGGTACGCTTATTGTGCTGGCTGGTGGTTCTGCCATTGCGCCATTTATCTACACGCTGTTTTAGAAAGCCCTCACAATGCAGAAAAAAAACGTTTCCTACTCGGCAGAGCAGAATTTGCGTACGCTGGTCGTGCTTGCAATGGGCTTACTGGTACTATTTCTCGTCTTCCACAAGCCGTGGATTTCGTGGATTGCGCTTGGTGTTTTGCTCATTGCAGCATTTTCGGACTGGCTTTCCGCTAAGGTCGCATGGTTGTGGCTGAAGCTGGCAGAATTGCTTGGTAAAGTCAATTCCCGTGTTCTGCTTTCGTTGGTGTTTTTTATCTTTCTCGTGCCTCTGGCACTGGTGCGGAGAATTTTTGTGCGTAACGCACTTGATTTGAAGCGCCCCGCAGAAAACACGCTCTACAAAACACGTAATCACCGCTTCACAGCACAAGATTTAGAAAACCCTTGGTAAGAAGTTGACCATTCCAAACACTATGAATCTTCTCAACATCGGCTGTGGCGGGCATTTCCACGAAGCATGGACAAATATTGACCTTGTTTCCACCTCGCCGCACGTCCGCGCTTACGACCTTCGCAAAGGGCTTCCATATTCCGAAGGCACATTCGATGCAGTCTATACCTCGCACGTTTTGGAGCATCTCGCTCCCAGAGTAGCCGAGCAGTCGCTCGGTGAGCAGTTCCGCGTACTAAAGCGTGGTGGCATCGTCCGTGCTGTCGTGCCGGATTTGGAGGATAAAGCGCGTGAATATCTGGTTATGCTGGAGAAAGCACTTCAAGGCGATAAAACCTCTGAAGCGCATTACGACTGGATGACGCTTGAACTTCTCGACCAGATGGTGCGTGATAAAGTCGGCGGTCTGATGGGGGCGTATATCCTGAATCCCGCATTGCCCAATCCCGATTACGTAGTGCAGCGCATCGGCGACGAGGCAGAAAACTGGCTGGGCGTTGCTAAAGGCATTGCCAAAGGCATCAAACCCGACACGCCTCATCAATCCTTGCTTGCACGGATTCGAGCAAAAGGCGCAAAAGCAATTCTGCAAAAAACTCGTGAAAAAGTTGCAGAAGTAGTCGTTGGCATTATTGCCGGAAGCGATGTGAAATCGGCATTTCAAGAAGGTTTGTTCCGCTCATCAGGTGAGTTGCATCGCTGGATGTATGACCGCTTCTCACTTGGGCGGCTTTTGCAACAAGTGGGTTTTACCGATGTGCGCGTCTGCCGATTTGACGAAAGCCGTATACAGCAATTCAACACCTACTTCCTTGACAATACGCCCCAAAATACCATTCGCAAAGCAGATTCGCTCTTTATGGAAGCTGTCAAGCCATGACGATGAACACGACCACGAACTCGCCCTCAGAAAAGAAGCAATTGCGCGTTGTGCATATTGCCACGACCGATATTGGCGGTGGAGCCGCGATAGCGTCGTACCGTTTGCATCAAGGTTTGGTGAGGCTTGGTGCAGATTCGCAGATGGTCGTGGCGCAAAAACTTACCGACGACCGTGCTGTCCACGGCGCACAAACGCTGGGGCAGAAACTGTGGTCGCGTGTGGCACACCATCTCGACCAAATACCGCGACGCTTTTTGACGACACAAAATGCCTCACTTCTTTCACCCGCATGGATTCCAAGTGATGCTGTGCAACGCGCATTAGCACTCAAGCCGGACGTGGTCAATCTACACTGGGTACAAAATGGGTTTCTGAATCCCGCGTCGTTGCGTTTGTTGGAAAACATTCCGACCGTCTGGACACTGCATGATATGTGGGCTTTCTGCGGCGGAGAGCATTACGTTGGTGACGACAAACGCTACACACAGGGTTATACCGCCCAAAATCGTCCTCAAGGCGAGTCCGGCTTCGATGTGAATCGCCGGACATGGCAGCGTAAGATGCGCATCATTCCTCGCTTGAAGCGATTTGCTGTTGTTACCGATAGTTACTGGCTTGCCTCGTGTGCAACCGAAAGCGTTATGTTCCGTACAAATCGCATTGTACCCATCAACTACGGACTGGACACGGACGTTTTTAAGCCGATTGCTAAAGATGTGGCGCGATATATTTTGAATATTCCGCAGGATAAAAAAGTCGTGCTTTTTGGCGCAATCAATGCTGCCGGAGATACGCGCAAGGGTATTGACCTTCTGGCTGCGGCGCTTCAAGAATATGCACGCACAACGTCGGAGCGGAATGTAGAATGTTATGTTTTCGGTGCTTCCGAGCCCGAGCAGCCACAGAACTTCGGCTTTCCGACGCAGTATCTTGGCTCCATTACCGATAATATTGCCCTTGCGGTGTTGTATTCCGCCGCCGATGTGATGATTGTTCCCTCGCGTGAGGAAGCATTCGGGCAGACGGCTCTGGAAGCGCTTTCGTGCGGAATACCGGTGGTCGCATTTCGCGTAGGCGGTTTGGTGGATACCATTCGGCACGAAGAAAATGGCTTTTTGGCGCAGCCTTTCGATACACAAGATTTGGCGCACGGTATCGGTTTTGTCCTTGAGAATGAGGATCGTTACCTGAAGCTCTCCGCGAACGCCCGCCAAACGGCATTGGGCGGTTTTACGTTGGAACATCAGGCACGGCGCTACATGGATGTTTATTCTGAACTTCTATCCCCAAAACAATGAGTAATTCAAAAGAGCAAATTTCCGGTTATATTCCCCAAATCACGGGTGTACGCGCTATTGCGGCATACATGGTGTATTTGCATCATTTTCCGCCGGTCTATATACTGCACCCGTTTTTGCTGCAACTGACGAAAGAACTGCACACGGGCGTTGGTTTGTTCTTTGTTTTGAGTGGTTTTTTGATTTATCAACGATATTTCGAGTCCGCAAAGCCGCATTCGCACTGGTGGGCAACGTACATTCGCAACCGCGTGGCGCGAATTTATCCGATGTATTTTTTGCTAACGTGCGCCGGTTTTGCCAGTCGTCTTTTGCTGCATCACGAATTTAAGGCAGATGCTTTTTTTCTCAATATCACGTTTCTGCGCGGCTTTTCCTTTGATTACCTTTTTAGCGGTATTCCGCAAGGCTGGACGCTTACGGTGGAGGAATGTTTCTATTTCAGCGCTCCGGTGATGTTCTTTGCTATTCGGCGGTGGAATATGCTTGTACCACTTGGTATTGTTTACTGTACGGGTTTCTTGCTTCTGCTCGCTGGACAGGCTATCAATTTTAAGCAGTTCTTTTCGCCGTTTCTGTTCATGTTTTACTACACATTTTTTGGGCGATGCTTTGAGTTTTTTGCCGGAATGTGGCTGGCGCGGTTTCTGATGAAGCGTGAGAGCGAGGGCAGACCACCTCAAACGCGCTTTGTGACGTGGTTGGGCATTGCAGGGGCAGCGGTGAGCATTTATGTCATGTCATTGCAGCAGCCTGAGAGCGCATTTATGGGGGTAGGACTCTTCACGCCAATAGGTGGTGTGCTGAATAATTTCATTTTGCCGATGTGCTATGCTATGATTTATTATGGGCTTATTGTTGAGCAGACATGGCTTCGACGCTTCCTTGCAACTGATATGATGGTTCTGCTGGGTAAAAGTTCGTATATTTACTACCTTATCCATATGGGCTTAGTCGAGTCGATTGTCGAGCGGATTGCGCCGGATTTTCGGGCTTGGCATGGCGCTATCATACAATTTATTCTGCTCAATTTGATTGCTATTGTCTTGTTCAAGTTCGTCGAAGACCCGCTTAATCACTGGATTCGCAAGCATTGGAAGTGGGGCAAGCGTACGCCCGACCTTCAACGCGCATAATTTACGATGTAACACTTCTTCCATATTCACATTATCAACCACTATGGCAATTGAACTCAACAAAAAAACGGGCATAAATCTCACAAAAGGCTCGACAATTTCTCTTGAGAAAGCCGGAAAGCACCTTGAATACGTGTGCTTAGGTCTGAACTGGGGTGCTATTGAGCGCCGCGAAACACACTCTTTTCTGGGAGTATTCAAGTGGGAAGACCGCAAGACGTGGAGCGTGGACTTGGATGCGAGTGTTTCGATGTTTGATGGTGAAAAGAATTATCTCGAAACGGTGTACTATCGCAAGCTTGAGTCCGACGATGGTTCGATTTTGCATAGCGGCGACGATATTTCGGGCGACCGCGATGGCGATGACGACCGCGATAATGAAATCATAGACCTTGACTTAACGAAGGTGGACGAGAAAGTGCAAACAATCGTACTCTATCTCAATTCCTTCAAAGGGCAAGATTTTGCCGAAGTTCCCTACGCACGTGTCCGCGTCTTCGAGGGGATGCGTCATCGCGTGGATAGCGTTTTGGCAACGTTCAATCTTGCTTCCGACCCGCAATTTTCCGGTTTTGTCTCTATGGTCATGGGCAAGCTCGTTCGCAAGCCCAATGGCGCGTGGGACTTTATCGCTATCGGCGACCCGATTCCGGCAAAAAATATTGAGGAAACCATTCAGCACGTCCGTGAGCATTATTTGTAATCCATCGGTTTTATGCCTATCGTTCATCTTTTATTTTGTTGTTCATGGCGCTTGAACTTCGTATAGAATCTATCGGTTTTGAAGGCAAGGCGATTGCCCGCAACGACGGCTTTGTCTATTTCGTGGATGGTGGCGTACCGGGCGACCTCGTGGTAGCAGAAGTCCGTAAGCAAAAAAAAAGCTACGCTGAAGCTCGTATTGTCGAAATACTTGAGCCTTCGCTGGTACGTGAAACGCCTCGCTGTCGGTATTTCGGCACGTGTGGCGGTTGTAAGTGGCAGCACCTTGCCTACGCCGAGCAGTGTGCATGGAAAAAGCAAAATGTCCAAGACGCATTCGAGCGTTTAGGAAAAGTAGCCTATACCGCTCTTCACGACACACTTCCGGCAGAATCGCAATTCTACTACCGCAACAAAATGGAATTCTCTTTCGGCGATTCGCGTTGGCTTACGAGCGACGAAATTGCGCGTGGCGAAAGCATCAATAAGCACTTTGCGCTTGGGCTGCACATTCCCGGAAGATATGATAAAGTCTTGGACGTAGAAGAATGTTTCTTGCAAAGCGAGGTTTCGAGCCGTATAGTGAATGCTGTTCGCAAAGCAGCGTTGGAGCGCGGTGTAAGCATTTACCAAACGCGAACGCACGAAGGTTTTTTGCGGAATTTGGTCGTGCGTAATTCGACTGCAAGCGGCGAACTGATGGTGATTCTTGTTACATCGCCTTTGCACGAAGAAGCCGAAGCGCAGATGATTGCTTGGTTCGAGTACAATTTTATCGCCGATTTCCCGGAAATTTCGACGGCTATTCATTCGGTAACAACCTCCAAGGCTGCCGTTGCAGGTGGGCTTACGCGCACCGTGCATGGAAGCGGCGTTATTACCGAGGCTATACTTGGTGTACATTATCGGATTTCGCCATTTTCATTTTTTCAGACGAACACGCGCCAAGCCGAACGGCTTTTCCGCGTGGCGCTAGACTACGCAGGCGACATCGCCGACAAAACGGTGTGGGATTTATATTGTGGCACTGGCTCTATCACGCTTGCGGCGGCACAGAAAGCAAAATTTGTCGTCGGCATTGAGATAGCAGAAAGTTCTATCCTGGATGCACGGGCGAATGCGTTTGCGAATGGCATTACCAACGTGGAATTTGTTATTGAAGATATGCAAAAAGCTGTCAAGAAGCAGATTCTATCGCGCTTGCCTGCGCCGGATGTGATTATCCTTGACCCGCCCCGTGCCGGACTTCATGCCGACGTAGTTGCGAATTTGCTGGAAATCGGCGCACCGCGTATCGTGTATGTGAGTTGTAATCCTGCCACGCAAGCTCGTGATTGTGCGCTCTTGGCAGAAAAATATACGGTCGAAGACATTCAGCCGGTGGATATGTTTCCGCACACTTACCATATCGAATCTGTTGCGCGGCTTGAGCGAAAGCCTGTTTGATGCTCTGTTCGTGGAATCATTGTTGGTAAACGGTTAAAAATGCGTATCTTGTCTTGTACTGCAATCAACGACTTTTTTTACCCATCATTCTCAACTACCATGGGCAAAGGTGATACACGCTCAAAGCACGGGAAAGTTTGCAACGGCTCGTACGGCAAACGTCGCCCGAAGAAGAAGAACAGAAGAATAGCCCATGCTGCTAAAGCTCTTGCAGCCTCGGCTGTTTAAGATTTTCTATGGCACTATAAAGCTACAAAAGCCGCTCTACATACATTGCAGAGCGGCTTTTCACTTTCTATAAAGAACTTTGTAAACCGTTATTGCTGGTGGTTTTCAGAAACTGCTGCGGTCTGTGCTGGTCGGAGAGGCACTTCCAACGATTTAGCAAAAATGGAATCAAGCTGTCCCATCGGGAGATGATGCACCGACTGAACGATATGTTCCTGCCAAGCGCTTGCTGCCTCGCGGAAGTCGTCTTTTTCGTAGCGATGTTCCACCATATCGTTTGTATTGAAGCGGTAGAGAACCACATCAATCGGGTAGGAAACATCGGTTGCGCTTTGGAACGTCGCATCAAATGCCAGAAAGCCGACCTTGAGCGCAAAGTCCATCGGCGCTTCGTAGTGCAGAGCGCGGTCAAGAATAGGCTTGCCGTAGCGTGCCGAGCCGATAATGTGATAGGGAGTACCCTCGGCAATTTCCACCCAATGTCCTTCGGGGTAGAGCAAAAACAGCTTGTGTTCCTTGTCGCGCTCCAGTTGCCCGCCAATAAGCGCGTGAATGTTGAAATCTAAGCCGCTTTTTTTGAGCGCTTCGCCGTCTTCTGCTGCCACACGGCGTATTTGCTTGCCGAACTCGTTCACGGCTTGGTAGAGCTTGTCGAAACGATTCTCGCTATCTTCCAACACTTCGCTGAAATAGGTGAGCGCTTTGTCGCGCACCGAGCGTAAGCCGGAGGTCATCAGAAACATCGGATATCGTCCGTAGTGATGGAGCGTTACTTTTTTGACCGTAATGCACTCTGCACCAGTAGTAATGCGAGTATCGGCTATTCCTATTAAGCCGCCTTTTACTTTCATGCCGAGACAAAATGTCATAATGCGATGGTACGTAGTGAGGTTTCGGAAAATTTGTTGGAATGAAAAAGTCTTCAAATCTGATGGTGAAGCCTTGCATACTTACGAGTGAAGTGCTTGCTCGAAGAGTTCGACAACGGCTTTGCATTTCGTTGCGTCAATTACCCCTTGCGCACACGCAAATTCTGCTGTTGCAATACCAATCAGGCAGTACGGACGGAGAATTTCCGCGGGGTTCGGCAATGCACGAAAAGAGGCAAGATGTTCACGAAGGGTGTCAGTGTCTCCGCGTGAGATTGGTCCTGTAAGTGGAAACTTTCCTGTGCCAAGTTGCTTTAGCCCTGCGATAGCATTTTCAAGAGCGCGGCGAAGAATCTGAGGCAAAAATTCCTGTGGGTCAATTCCTGCCTGTACTGCACTCTGAGCTGCGAAACCAACAAGGGCATTCAAATAATTTGCCGAAAAGACAGCTGAGGCGTGGTAGAGTGGCTTGTGAGCAAGTGTTTCTTGGGAAAGTGTCACGAGTTTCCCACCTAGAGTATAGACCAAATCTTGAGCAAACTGTTCGGCAATCGTCCGAAACGGTTCTATAGGCGGATATTCTATCCCCCAAGGAATATCTTTGAAATTTTTTGCCGTCGCCATCGCAAAAGTTTGATACGGATGTAGGCTCATTGTGATTGCGCCTTGTTCTTCACAGGCTTTGAGCGCAGCTCGTGTTTTGGCACCGGAACAGTGCATCACAATTACATCATTTAAGCGGCTTCCGAAGTGTGCTGCAAGCTGTTCTGAGACTTCGGCAATAGCATTGTCGGCAACAGCAAGAATCATACACGAGGCGGGTTCTTTGATAGAACTGAGGGACGGGTACATTGGCAATGACACTGACAAAAGAAATTTTGCTGCATTGCGCTGTTCAAGGCTGCGATTCATTGTCCACGACAACCGTCCTTGTGTGGACAAACCAATAGCAATAGATAAACCCAGTTTACCAAGACCGATAATGCCAAATGTTTGCATAGCAAAAGTGAGAGAATGAGAAAATGATTCTGATAATTCAAGATTTTTGTTTCGATAGCAGATTGCTCAGACAGCTATGTGCCTACTTCTTACTACCTGAAACGGTTGTGATAACCAATTCCTTATAGCCGCTTGCCGCGTCAAGTTCACGCGAGAAAATGGCATCAGTCAGTACGCAAAGTACAATCTCTGCGGTTGTAAAGACTTTGCAACCCGAAAGGATGTGACCGCCGATGGTTGTGCCGTTGCTGTCGGAAAGTGCAATATGCAAATGTGAGCCGTCTTGACCAAGTGTTCCGGTCAAAGAAACAATTTCTCGTGGACCGTGTAGTTCTGTGCCATTAGGTTTATTGGCAAAGCGCACAACAGCATCGCGCAGACTCCCCACGCACGTGAGCACCGATGCTGCCCCGATATGGCGTTCTTTCACAATTCGTTCCAGTTCTTCCTTCACATCCATTCCGGGCAAAAGTCGCACAGCAAGCGTCTTCATGGATGATTCTACGACGGAGCTAGGCGCTTGTTGCGTGGTGATATTTTGTGTAGAAGAGAGTGTCGTATCGCCAACTGCTTTTTTAGGCTGCGTTTGGGCGTGTGTTGTCGGCATGGTCGTGATAAAAAGGATAACAAATGCAACGGCATATTTCAACAAATTCATCGGATTTTTTTCAAAAAAGTCAAGTTGACTTGAGAGCTTTAGAAATTTTGATAATTGTCTGAAATGTGTTGAGGTTATCTGTATGAGTGTGATAGAATGAGCCTTGGCTTCATAGACTTTTGCTCTGGAAACCACCCTGCTTCAGCGGGTGGAGGAAAGAGCAGCGAGAGGCTTTGCCTCAGGTGCGGTTTTGTGGAGTCTTCGGAGCAAAGGCGCAGCTTTTCGCTTTCTTTCGGGTGTTGTTGAGAA
>JANYDO010000119.1 GCA_025363605.1 Candidatus Kapaibacterium sp. | reverse complement strand
TTATCAAGGGTACGGCGGTCTCACGCTTCTACCCGCAGCAGAAAGTACAACGTGGGGACTGGGAGCAATCTACAGTGTGCAGCTTTCGCGAGATATTTTGGTCGGTGTTGAAGCAAGAGCAATTATGCTTGCGGGTCTTCATATTACGGGCAATATCAGTGACCGACTATTCTAGCGGAAGCTCGCCAGCGCGGGCAAAAAACCCAAAGCGCACAGCAGACGGCAGAAGAGCGCGAAGTGCAAAAGCACGGTAGTGTCAAAGCATGGTAGTGACGTTGTGAGTTGATAAATATAACAAGGCAGCATACTTCCTTGCTTCTTAAGCGCGGTGTCAACTTTTTTTGAACATCATCAACAAATTTATACACTTTGTTTTGCTTTGTTTAGTTTTGTTTTGCTTTGCTTTGTCCTTCTCAGGCAACATTTCCCGCACCATCATCGCCGATTGGTTCTGTGCTTACTGATGAATGTTTTTCCTGAAAAATGGGCAAATGCTTATTAAAGAGAAGCATAAGCACCATGCCGACGCTGACGCACGAATCGGCGACATTGAACACCCAAAAGCGCAGATATTCTCGTCCGAAGAGCGAAAAATCGGGCATATCCACATCCAAAAAATCCACGACTTTTCCGTAAAAAAGCTGACCTTCGCCATAGAACACGCCATAGAACACGCGGTCAATTAAATTCCCCGTTGCACCTGCGAAAATGAGTGCCAGCGCTAACCGTGCTCCCACGTGCTTGATGTCTAACCGTGCCAGATACCATGCAAGCGCCACGCTCGCAGCTATCGAAAAGAGGCTTAGAAAAATCTTCCCCGCACCAAAGCTAATGCCAAAAGCCATACCGGCATTTTCGACGTAGGTGATGCGAATAGCATCGCCCACAACGGATATGCTTTCGTAAAGCGTCATTCCATCATGGTTCCAACCGAATAGATTAAAACCTTTAACCCAAATTTTGGTGGCTTGGTCGAGAAGAATCAAAGCGGCTGCAAAGAGCAGAAAACCTTGGTTGCGAATGTTTTTCATAGTGCTTCAAAAGTGAGATAATTACGTGATGACGAGGCGCAAATTACCATTTTCCACATTCCCGACCAAAGTCCGCCTGAAAATATCACGCCCAATAGTGATAACTTGTCAACGATGCAAAAACTGTGTTAAGAATGTTAAATCCACGCCATTCCTCTTGATACCAAGACTTCTCTACGGTATATTGTCATCATAGTTACAGCCCGAAACGTTTTCCACTTTCCGCCTCAGCAGTCATGCCGCTCAAACACCGCTTTCTGCCGATATTCTGGGTCGCGCTCGCGCTCCTTGCACTCGTGCCGGTACTGGCGTGGATGCAATATCGCTGGCTTGACCGTCTGGTGCGGCGTGAGGCGGAGCACAGGCGTACACATCTGACAACATCAGCGTTGCAGTTTGCATGGGCGTTTAACGAACGGCTTATTGCTGCCCAAACGCATTTTGCTATGCAGCCGGACTCTTCGCTGGAAACACTGGCAGATACGCTTCGAGAGCGCATAGAATCTTGGAACTCAACCCGTGATGCAAATTTGATACGCGCTCTGTTTCTTGTACGAAATGACGGTGCTGCCGAAGACGGTGCTGCCGAAGAATCATCGTTGATGTTGCGCTACGATGCTACAACGGGAAGATTCCTTGATGCTGCCTTGCCCAACAAAAACAAGAATGGTATGGAGAAAGACCTTACGAATAGTCTCCGCGATAGTATTGAATTTCTCGCTTCTATGCCGCCGCCCACAACGCGCATTCTTTCGGGCATGGCGGGCATGATGATTCCTATTATTCCCATTCAAGCACCACAGCGGCGTTTTTTGCTTTTGAATAAATCGTCCCGCCGCCGCCCAAATATTGCACCAAATGGCGCACCAAACCTTGCACCGGATAATCGTTCGGAATTTCGTCGTTTGACGGATTATGTGGTATTGCTCTTTGACGAGCATTTTCTGCGGACAAATCTGTTAGGAAGCCTTGTGCAGGAGTATTGCCTTTCTGACGAAAAAGAATTGCTGTACTTGTGTGTCATACGGGAATCGGAGTCAAAAACCGTCCTCTTTCAATCGCAAGCAACCGCCAGAGATAGCGCAAGCACAGCAGATATTGTGTTCCCCATTGGCAATCTCCCTGCCCGCCCGCCGCGTCTCCAAGCCGGAGTGCTTCCGGCAAGCATTGTGACGCGACTTGCGGGAATGAGCCTCAATCTGGACTCGCTCCAGCGCCTTTTGCAAAGCAATAACCGAGCTGCGATGCTGCACCAAGCATCTCCGCAATTTGAACTTCACTTGCGCTATGCAAATGGCTCGCTAGAAGACGATATCCGCCGTGCGCAGTGGGGGAATATTGCCGTGAGCGTAGGATTAGTGCTGCTTTTCGGTGTGGGATTGGGATTGATTGTTGTTGTTTCGCTAAGGGCTGGGCGTTTGGCACGTCAGCAGATGCAGTTTGTCGCGGGAGTGTCGCACGAGTTTCGCACACCGCTTGCAGCCTTGCGTTCAGCCAGTGAGAATCTTGCGCATGGAATTGTCAAAACGCCCGAACAGGCGCAGCGCTACGGCACGGTCATGCGTCAAGAAATCAATCGGCTGTGGGAAATGGTCGAGCAGACGCTGATGTTTGCTGGTGTACAAACGCGAGCAGAAAGCAACGAAATGCAAATGCTGACTATTCCAGACCTTATTGAGCAGGCAATAAAAGTGAGCCGAATGTTTGTCAGCGATGATACCTTCAGCGTGCATTTGGATATAGAACCCAATCTACCCCCTATTGAAGGCAATTATTCCGCGCTTGTTTCGGCAATGGCAAATCTCCTTTCCAACGCCGTCAAATATGGCAGCGACGAGCCGTTACGCCGAAAAATTGATGTTCGCGCACGACTTCTGGGAACGAAGAAAGGGCGTGAAATAGCGCTTTCGGTACAAGATTACGGCATCGGTATCGGCGAAAAAGAACGGAAGCATATCTTTGAGCCGTTCTATCGCGTCAGAGGCGTACAGGAGTCCGATATTCGTGGCAATGGACTGGGACTTGCTTTGGTGAAAAGTATTGTGGAACGCCACAAAGGGCGCATTACGCTTGATTCTACGCCGGGTGAAGGAAGTACCTTTACCTTGCATTTACCGACAAGCAATACCTAACCACCACCAAACGAAGGAACGACCGCCATGAGCGCAAAAAAAAATATTTTGCTTGTTGAAGACGATACAACGCTTGTCTTCACGCTTTCCGACCGCTTAATCTCCGAAGGCTATGGGGTGGAAGCCGTCAGTGATGGTGAACAAGGGCTGAAAGTCGCTTTGCAAGGGCAGTTTGACGGGATTGTGCTAGACGTGATGCTGCCTACCATGAATGGTCTGGACATTTGCCGCGAACTCCGCAAAAACAACGTTTTTACGCCGATTCTCATGCTTACTGCGCGGGGACAAGTAACAGATAAAGTGATAGGACTCAAGCTGGGTGCAGACGATTATCTCACGAAGCCATTCGACACAATAGAACTTCTCGCCCGCATAGAAGCGCTCTTGCGGCGGTCTGAGCAAACAAGTATTCTACCAAATACCGAGCAGGTAAAATCCTCAGCAGTGCAGGAATTCTATACCTTTGGCGATTATACTGTGGATAGCCGTCGGATGCAACTTTTTCATCAGGGCGCAGTCGTGGAAGTGCCGACGCGGGAATTTCAACTTCTGCAATACCTCATTGCGCACCGAGGAGCTATTGTATCGCGAAACGAGCTTTTGCAGGCAGTTTGGGGCTATGATGCGCTTCCGGCTGCCACGCGCACTGTTGATACGCATATTGCATGGCTCAGGCAGCGCATAGAGCCGAACTCGAAAGTTCCGCGCTATATTCAAACGGTGCATGGCGAGGGATATAAGTTTATAGGTTGAGAGAGGGGAAAAGGGAAAGATAGAGGGGAAAAGGGAAAGAGAGAAAGACGAAACAACTTCATTATCACGCATTATTTCGGGAAACACGCTGTCAAACACCACCCGCTGAAGCTGGGTGGCTTGTCCCTGAACGTGAGTAGTGGCGTTTACCCCTATTCGAGACCATAGGCTGTTTGACGGCAGCCCACATTTTCAAATTTATCGCGGCATTCACATCCGCTAAACTGGTA
>JANYDO010000479.1 GCA_025363605.1 Candidatus Kapaibacterium sp. | reverse complement strand
GCAACGCTGCTCGGAAACGCAAATATCGTCAGTAAAAAGTGAATCGGCGCTGGGGCGGAAAGCGATGGGAACGTTCACCGACGCAAGCGGTGGCAACGTGAACGAGCGTCCTCCCGTAAGAAAGAAATTATCGCCGCGCTTCAAGTACACCACTACGCGCAAGGTGTCTTCGGTGCTGGGGTTTGTTATGCGTGGCGTGCTATTGCCTTGCTGTCCCACGGTCACATTTCCAAAGTTCACCACACGAGGCGTGATGCTTACTTCATAAGCACTACCGCGCCCCGAAACGTAAATCTTTTTCTCAAAACTGCACGTAGTACCGCCCGGTAAGCCGCTTGGGACGCTAGCGCGAATAATCACCGAATCGCGTACAAAGCCCGGTGCAATCGGCGCAAAGCGAAGAAAATTCGGGTCGGCAAAGGTGCCGGAGCGGAGCAGCACAGGATACCGCAAGGAACGAACACGCATAAAGGGCGGCACGATGACAGTATCAATCCGAACATCGGTACGCGAAATGGCACTTTCCCATGTAAAAGCAAAAGGGTCAGAAATGCCACTTTGCGGACATTCGCGCCCGAATGTAACGCTGTCCAAACGCGAAAGACCATAGCCGCGCCGAATAATGATTGCTTCTTCGATACGCCCCGCAAGCGGCAGTGCCAGTTCCGGCTGACAGGCATCGCTGGTGCGAATGCGGAGTGTGTCGAAGTAATTGTTGGCGGTGTCGGCGGCGGAAAAGCGCACCGTTATTTGCGCGGCGGCTCCTGCGGCGATTGTTTGCGTCAAATTCCCCAAAATGCCAAATATCTGCGGACGTTGCTGACGGAAGCCTCGCAGCGAGAGTGCTTGCGCACCTGTGTTGCGCAGCGTAACGGTTTGCTCAATAAACGGCACTTCGCGGCAGCCCGCGTAGAGCGTTGGGAAGGTAACGCTTGTGAGCGATGGCTGCAAAACAGTCGTGCGCGTAAGATTAAACGGCACATCAACGGTGTCGCCACACTGATTTTCGCGGGCAATGCGTAGCGTGGCGCGAAGATTACCCGTCTGTTGGGTAGAAAGCGTGACGGTGGCTTGCATCGTTGCTCCGGCTGCAAGCGTCATTCGTGCAGGACTGACCGTAAATTCTCCCGCAGCAGCACCCGAAAAACTGAGCGCCACATTCTCCGAGCAGCCCAAAGATGTCGAAGTAATCAACACATTGTACGATTTCATTTGGTCACACTGAAAAGCGTCGTTGACCGCCTGCGGTTGTACGGTAAAAAATGGCGGAATCACACGATTAAGCGAAGGAGCCTGACAGCGAGCGCCGGAGCGAAGGTCGCCGACGTTGCCGTTCACCGTCGCGTCGCAGAGTGTGGTCGTGCTTGTGGCTTCGTTGCAGCGATAATACAATACAAGATTTGATTCGTTTCCCTTCAAAGCACTGTACAAGCCGCACAAAATCTCGCTTTGCGTGAGCGCCCGCGACCAAATCCGTATTTCGTCCATCTGCCCGCGAAAGCTCGCATTTTGTTCGCCGATGTTGCCAAGCGCGTTCGTGCTACCGATTTGCGTGAAGAGTGTCGGCGTTTGCAGTGTGCGGAGGCGGCTTGCGGGCGAAGTGGCGTTGCGGCTTTGTGCGACTTGCATTCCGTCTAAGTACAAGGTTGCTGTTTGTGCTGCACCGTCAAAGACTGCCGTAACGTGTGTCCATGCGCCATAGCGTCCCGTGAAACTTGTGCGGGCAATCGTATTGTCCATTGCGCCAAGCGAGGTTGTTGCGCCATTGATTTCAAAAACAAGTTCGTCTTGCGCCGAAATGTACAGCACCCACACATCGTTTGCATCCGAGTTCGGTCCCCAGAGTCCGGCGATAAATTGGCGAACATTCGGTATGCGCTGAGGATTTATCCATGCTTGAAAGGTAAGTGCGGTCGTGAAGGTATTCTGCGAAGCGGTTTTGCGCACATCCACGTACTGCGGCTGGGCATTTTGCGAAAACGTGAGTGCATTGCCGAGGCAGGTTTGGAGCGTGTCGCAGCGCGATTGAGCGACGAGACGATGAGGCGCACAAACGCTACTCAGAAGACCAATGGCAATGAGAACGTACAAAATGCGAAGTGTAGTTGGAAGCGTAGCTTGAAGTGTAGCTGAAGGAGAGTAAGTCACAATGATTGCGAGGTTTGTGGAACAAAGTATCGGTACGAGATTGCGATTCCTTGGGAATGCTGCCAACATAAGTCAGTATATTCCTGTTTCTCACCCTTGGCTTCGGTGATACAGAAAACACGCTCACTCCTCATCGTCCGCAAAGCGCATCAGTTCTCATCGTCAACAGCCAAATATTTTGCTAAAAATGTTTCCATAGCTTCGTAGAACTCAAAACGATTTTCCTCATTGCGGAAGCCGTGTCCTTCGTTTTCTTTCACTAGGTACGGCACATCAATACCGCGTTTTTTCAATGCTTCCACAATTTGATTCGATTCTTCAATGTTGACGCGCGGGTCTTTTGCGCCTTGAGCCACAAGCAAAGGCGCTTGAATTTTATCCACATGAAAGACAGGTGAAGCGTCGTGGAACAAGTCTTTATCACTTTCGGGATGCCCAACCATTTCGTGCATCATTGCCAAATACGGCTTCCAGTACGGCGGAATCGTGTTCAAAAAGGTAAAAAGATTGCTCACACCCACGTAATCCACGCCGCAGGCATACAATTCCGGCGTGAAGGCAAGTCCGGCAAGCGTTGCGTACCCGCCATAGCTGCCACCGTATATGCCAACGCGCTTCGGGTCGGCGATGCCCTCGTGAATAAGCCACTGCACACCGTCCGAAATGTCGTTTTGCATCCCGCGTCCCCACTGCTTGAAGCTGCGTTCCCAAAAAGCACGTCCGTAGCCCGTAGAACCACGATAGTTCACTTGCAAGACGGCATAACCGCGATTCGCTAAAAACTGTACTTCGGGATTGTAGCCCCAGGTATCGCGCACCCACGGTCCGCCGTGAGGATTGACCACGACGGGCAGCCTTCGCAAGGGCTGATTGCGCGGGAGCTTCGGAAGCGTCAAATATCCGTGAATCGTTAGCCCGTCGCGCGATTGGTACTGAATCGGCTTCATATCGCAAAGGTCTTTTTCATTCAACCAAGGGCTAACGTCACTGAGTTTCGTCAACTTATCTTTTTTGGTATCGAAGAGGTAGTATGCGCCCAGTGAGCGGTCGCTGTACGTGCGGACGAGCATCACATCTTCCTCGCGACTCATATCCGCCACGACAACCTCGTACCCCGAAAGCCGCGCCGCAGCACGTTGGTAAAGATTTTTCGCCAATTTGTCCAGAAATACGCGTTCGCGCTTCCACGTGGTGTAGGTGATAGAAGTCAGCACCTTCCGGCGGCGCGAGTAGGAAAGCGTCGAAACATCCACGTCGTCATGCTCGAACATTGTTTCGGCTACTGTGCCGGAGGCAAGGTCAAATCTGACGATAGCACTTTTGTCGCGGTGCAGATTGGATGAGGCGTAGAGGTGTTTGTTATCGAAAGTGAAAAAGAGCGGGTCAACGCTTTCTTTGAAATTGGTCGTGATAGATGGCTTAAAATCGTCTTTTTCGCTATCACGGTAGAGAAGTGTTGTATTTACGCCATCGGTCGCAATAGCAATCCGCAAAGCGCCCGTGTGGTCGGTCATCCAGCCCGTGATATTGCCGGGATTCTCGGCAATAAGCGTGAGGTCGCCTGTGTTGACGTTCAGACGATATGCGTCGAACAGCTCAGGATTACGCTTGTTCAAGCTAATGAGCATCACATCGTCGAAATCTTCGAGCGGGTCTATGATTTGCGCCCGCACGCCGTCGAAGGGCGTTAAATCGCGGAGTTCTTCGCCACTGACGCTGACCGAAACAATGTGAAAATTTTCATCACCGCCGAAATCTTTTACATAGATAATGCGGCTGTCGGATTTCCAAAAATGCCCGGCAATATCGCGGGCGGTTTCGCCCGTAACACGCATGATACGACCATCGCGGCGGTCTTGGACGTGAATGTTCATGCGGTTTTCAAAGGGCGCAAGCCATGAAATAAACGTGCCGCTTGGCGAAAGTTGATACCCCGATTTTTCGGGATTACGAAAAAAATCTTGTAGGGGAATACGCGGTGAAATGTTGAACATTGTATCTGTGCGGGGTGAATAACAAATGAAAGCAATTACTTCACACAAATATAGTAGAAAGGCGGGAAACTTCGCAGGTGCATTTTTCTTCGTGTTCTACCACAGGAATTTGCTATATTCACGTCGCAATTTTTCTTTTTCTGCAAACAATGTTTGGAACACTTGCTATGAAACGCACTGCATCAGCACATTGGGAAGGCACTCTCCGCGAAGGAAGTGGCGATCTCACCACACAAAGCACCGTACTGACGAAAACGCAGTATTCCTTCAAAACCCGCTTTGAAGATGGCGTTGGAACAAATCCCGAAGAGCTTGTCGCGGCGGCTCATGCAGGCTGCTACACCATGTCCGTTGTCGCACAATTATCGCAGAAAGGCTTCACGCCTGCTTCGGTGGACACGAATGCTATTGTTTCGATGGAAGGCTTGGCGGTAACCGGCATTCACCTCGAAACCAAAGCATCGGTGCCGAATGTGAGTGCAGAGGACTTTGCTGCCATAGCTAACGACGCGAAAATTAACTGCATTATTTCCAAAATGTTGAGTGTGCCGATTACACTTGACGCACAATTACTGTAATTTAGACGGTCATTCTCTTGCCGCACCTTGGGCACATCGTTCTTCCGAACTTTACCTAACATTATTTCCTATTATGTCCACAACCGAGAACACAACAGCACTTCCGGCACATCTTCAAAAACTGCAATCGCTCACCCCGCACGAAATCGTTACCGAGCTTGATAAATATATCATCGGGCAGTCGGCAGCGAAAAAATCGGTCGCTATCGCGCTTCGCAACAGGTGGCGCAGGCAGAACGTGCAAGGCGTGATGCGGGATGAAATCATGCCGAATAATATCATTATGATTGGACCGACGGGCGTGGGCAAAACCGAGATTGCACGTCGTCTGGCAAAGCTCTCCGGTGCGCCGTTTGTGAAGGTGGAAGCGACCAAATTTACCGAAGTCGGCTATGTGGGGCGCGACGTGGAGTCCATGATTCGGGATTTGGTAGAGATTGCCGTGAGCATGGTTCGTGCCGAAAAGCGCGAAGAAGTTCGTGCTGCTGCGAAGAAAGCAGTGGAAATGCGGATATTGGATATTCTCATTCCGCCGCAGATTCGCCGCCCCGGGAGCTTTGGCTTTGCCACAGGCGAAGAAGAGGAAATCATCGAAAATGCTGCTACGCGCGATAAATTCTTGCAGCAACTCCAAAACGGCGAACTTGAAGAGAAGACCATTGAAATTGACATGAACGACAGCGCTCCGCAAATGCACGTTCTGGGACCTATCGGCATGGACAATATGGGCATTGATTTGGGCAATATGCTGGAAGGCATGATGCCGAAACGCACGGTCAAGCGCAAGGTAACGGTTGCCGAGGCGCGTGTGCTCTTGGAGCAGGAAGAAGCGGAGAAATTGATTGACATGGATGCCGCAATGCAAGAGGCGATTGCGAGAGCCGAAAACATGGGCATCGTATTCATTGACGAAATTGACAAAGTTGCGACGACGGGCGGTAGCACGGGCAGCCCAGACGTGTCACGTTCCGGCGTTCAGCGCGATTTGCTGCCGATTGTGGAGGGTTCGACCATTTCGACAAAGTACGGTTCGGTGCGCACCGATCACGTGCTCTTCATTGCATCGGGCGCTTTCCACATCGCCAAGCCATCTGATCTCATTCCGGAATTGCAAGGACGTTTCCCGATTCGCGTTGAATTGGAAAGCCTGAACGAAGATGATTTCTTCAAGATTTTGACCATCCCCGAAAATGCACTTATAAAGCAATATCAAGCCCTGATGTCGAGCGAAGAAGTAGAACTGGTCTTTGAGGAAGCTGCTATTCGGGAAATCGCAGCGACGGCAGCGTATGTCAATCAGGAAGTGGTTAATATCGGCGCACGGCGCTTGCACACTATTCTGACGACACTTTTGGAAGAAACTCTTTACAACACACCGGACAATATCACGGATAAAAAAATCTTGATTACACCGGAATTTGTGAAAGAGCGCTTGACGGCGATTGCGAAGAATCAAGACCTCAGCAAATACATTCTCTAAAACCTCTACAACAATGCGAATTTTAGGCGTTGATCCGGGAAGCGTTGTTTGTGGCTACGGCGTAGTAGAAAAAGAAGGAAAAAACCTGACGCTTATCGAATACGGTGTCATTGAGGCAAAGCGGCAGCATGAGGATATGCCGATGCGCCTCAAGACCATCTACACACGGCTTCAGAAGGTGATTGAGCGTTCGCTGCCCGACCAGTTGGCAATTGAGACAATTTTTTATCACAAAAGCGCCTCTTCGATTATCAAACTGGCTCACGCCCGCAGCGCTGCTATCTTAGCGGCGATTATGGTGGACATTCCGGCAGCAGAATATGCGCCGCGCTTCATCAAACGTGCCGTCACAGGCAACGGTAACGCCAGCAAAGAACAGGTGCAGTACATGGTGCGGACGCTGCTCAACATTGAGGAAACGCCGGACTTCTATGATGCCACCGACGCACTCGCAGTGGCAATTTGCCATTCGTACCAAATAGCCGCACTTGCCGGAAAAAGCGGTAAACGCAAGGCTTCATCCTGGAAAGAGTTTATTGAGTTGAATCCGGAGCGCGTCAAATCGCAGAAGTAAAAAATAATTTTTTCGGAATTTTGCGAAAAACAGTTGACAAGTCCACAGAAAAGTCGTATATTTGAAACTCACTTTGATAATCAATACTGCTCTGCTACTCGTTTGCAGTTCCTTCCGCGGGCTCATAGCTCAGTTTTGGGAGAGCGCTTGAATGGCATTCAAGAGGTCAGGGGTTCAATCCCCCTTGAGTCCACGCAGTAGAGTACTTTGACAAAGTGATTGACAAAACAAGGGATCGTAGCTCAGCTGGTTAGAGCGCCTGCCTGTCACGTAGGAGGTCGCGAGTTCAAGTCTCGTCGGTCCCGCCAAAGAAAAGCCGATGAATACTACATTCATCGGCTTTTTTATTGTTCGAGAAATCGAAAATTTCAAAGAAAATGTTGCCTAAAAAAAGAATGTTTGGGCAACATCATTTTTCGCTCTTTACTTTTGCAGGGTACACGACTCTCCGCACAGATTAACACTCGCCATCTCCACATAAAGCGGCTTGAAAATTTGTTTTTCAAGCCGCTTTTGTATTTTTGTCCTTTTCCTGCTCTTTTCCTCTCAATTTTTTCGGTCAATCTGCGGTTGTTTGCTATCGTGCATTACAGGCTCGAATTGCCCCATCACCTACCAACGAAAAGATTCGCCTGTCCCAAGGCTTTGCCTCCTTTCGCGCCCGCCCAAGCTCTCTGCGGGGCGGCGTGGCAACGTCGGCGGGATTCCTTCGGCTGCAAGCCCGCCATCGTTACGATGGCTCTTTTCCGCGCTCCCTCGAAAATCATTGTTCTTATCGTATGCCTTCCGTTTGGGGAAATCGCTCCAAGGGGCTTGCGTTTGTTTTTTCTACCGCCGCCGTGCAATAGAGGAAGCGGCATACTTACGGCGGGCTTAATGTTATGGCTTCCACCCGCACCATTGGTGCGGAGTTCCGCCACGCCCTGCGGCAGCCGGCATTTGTTGTTGTCGGAGGCAGGGCAGTGGGCGGCGAAAAAATGCAAAGATACGGCGGTCGGCGGAAAGAGCCGCCTAAAAATCAAAATGCAAGGGTAGTACAAAGCGCTTCCGGCTTTGCCTCACGCGCCCTTGCATTTCGATTCTTCCCACCGTAAGAAGCATTTTCCATTCTCGCCGCCCACTGCCCAGCCCCCTCTTCCGGCGTTTTTTATTTTTCTCGCGGTTGGTGCGGTTTTTTCTTTCTCTTTTTTTATTGAGGTTGTCTCGTCCTGAAAAAAGTTGACACGAAAACAATCAACTTTTATCAGGAGCACAGGCAATGTCAGCAAAAGAACGACGGCTAGTGAAACGATATAGCGCAGCGTTTAAGCAACAAGTCGTCTCAGAAATTGAACGCGGAGAAATAAGTGTTGCAGAAGCGCGGAAACGATACGATATTGGCGGCACCATGACCATAGACAAGTGGCTGAGGAAGATGGGCAAACTCTCGCTTTTAGCCACAGTTGTTAGGATAGAAATGCCACACGACGTAGATCGTATCAAGGCGTTGGAGCAACAAATCGGCTCTTGGCGCACCATGAACTACTTGGTGCGGTGCAGCGTTTTCGCCACCCCGGATGCCGCGCTTAGGCGTGCGGAAACTCTTGTATCTGCTTGAGCAGAAGGAGCCTCACGTGGTAGAAAATATCGGACGCGATGCCTTTTTTGACCTCTTGCGCTCGGAGAATCTTCCGGTCAAGCCGCGCAAAGGCTTTAGCACCAAAACAACGGATTCTCGGCATAGTTTTCGGAAATATCCTGACCTGTACAATGACCATAAAGCAACGTTTGTACAACCGTTTATGGCGGTGGTAGCAGATATTACCTACATCCACACCTTGGAAGGCTTTGCATATGCGGCGATACTGACCGATGTTGCCTCGCGTATGGTTATTGGCTTCGATGTCAGTGCTTCGCTGTGTGTTGAAGGTTCGCTGCGAGCAGCACAAATGATGATGAAACTCTTCCAACGCGCTCAATCACAAGGCTATGAGCTTATCAAGCCAAGCGTTCATCATTCTGACCGAGGTGTACAGTATTATTGTGCGGACTACATTCGCTTGATCAAGCACTACGGCTTCCTACCAAGCATGACTCAAAGCGGTGAGCCAACGGACAATGCACTGGCAGAGCGCATCAATGGTATCTTCAAGGAAGAGTTCTTGTTCAATACCACGTTCCAAAATGTCAAAGCGGTACAACATGCCTTCCCGGAATCTGTCCTTATTTACAATACCGAGCGACCACATGGATCTCTCAACATGAAAACACCCAGTCAATTTATTCAACAATCTTTCGCGCCCTAGGGCGGCTTTGGTGTCAACCTTTTTTAGGACGACTCATGTTTTTCCACACCGATATTGCCGTTGTCATATAAGCCACGATGCTCACACTGAGGATTGTGGCAACATTGATGCTTGAGGTTCATTGGTCATCTCCGATGATGGTGGTATGAAGAGGTTTGAAGTTCTTCAATATCGGCACAATGAACCCTTTTTTTACTTTTTTTGAGAGTGTAAATTGTCCCGTTTAGCCCATAAATGCTTTGAATGCCGCAAGAGCTTTGCCGGAATGGAGTGATTCCTTGGCAAGATGCACGGCATCAGGCTTGGTGATGTGCGGTTGTACGCAGTGAATCGCCATGCCAGCATTCGCACAGACAACCGCTTGTTGTGCCGCCGTGCCGCCGCCTTCCAAAATACGCAAAAAAATCTGTGCATTTTCTTCCGGTGTTTTTCCGCCATGTAAATCCTCTGCTCTCAGGCGCTCCAAACCAAGCGCTGACGGTTCTAAAAGTTCTTCTTGTCCGCGAGCAATGAGCTTAAACGCGCCGGTGAGAGAAATTTCGTCATAACCATCCAGCGAACGAAGTACTATGTAACCTTGCTTTGCGGAGTCATTTTGCAATAAATAGCCATACATTCGCGCCAGTTCCATGCTAAAAACGCCCGTGAGTTGAAACGGTGGGAACGCAGGATTGACGAGTGGTCCGAGCATATTGAAAAAAGTTTTCATGCCCAGTGCTTGACGAATCGGCGCGACGGCTTTCATGGCGGGGTGAAACATCGGAGCGTGCATAAAGCACACACCGGAGCTGTCGAGTGATTGGCGCAGCGCACCGACATCATTCGTGAAGGTATAGCCCAAGCACTGAAGTACATTCGACGACCCCGATACCGACGAAACGCCGTAGTTGCCGTGCTTGGCGACTTTTACGCCTGCTCCTGCCGCCACAAACATTGCCGTTGTAGAGATATTGAACGTGTCTTTGCTGTCGCCGCCCGTGCCGCACATATCAATCGTCGGCAAGCCTTCCAAATCGACGCGATGGCAAAGCTCCAAGAGCGCCTCGCGGAAGCCGCTTAATTCCTCAACCGTAATACTGCGCATCATAAAAACGGTTAGAAATGCCGTCACGTGCGCGTCGCGCGTCGTTCCGGCGGCAATGTTCGTCAGAACCTTCTTCGCTTCGTCATGGGTGAGCGTTTTATGGTCGAAAAGGTGTTGTAAAATGTCTTTCATAGATGCTTGGTCAATGGTGGTTATCTGTTATGCGTCAAGCGTTATGCTGCAAAATAAAACTCTGCATTGCCTTTGCCCAACCGTCGTCTTCGCAGCTTGCCGTTAGGTGTGTGGCGGCGGCGCGAACAGCTTCGGAAGCGTGTCCCATAGCAACGCTCATGCCGGAGACACGAAACATCTCCGTATCGTTATCGCCGTCGCCGATAGTGCATATTTCCTCACTTCGCACGTCAAGCATGGCTGCAAGGCGCAGAACAGCAGTACCTTTGTGAACATCGGGCGCGGTAATATCAATAAATTTCGGATTTGCGGGACTGGAAGCAGAAATTTTGCCTGCGAAAAGCGCGTCAAGGCGGCGTTTAGCTTCAGCGCTATCGTCGGGTTTGCCCAACAGCGTGATTTTGTTCACAGGCGATTTCATGCGCTCCTGTAAACCGCTTAATATCGGCTCAAAGCGTAACGATGCCGCTTCGCGCTGTACCAATTCGTCATTGCCGGAACTCCACCAGCCAGTTTCGTCCAAGAGCATAAAGTTTACACCTGTGTCCGAAACCGCTTCATAAATGGCTTGCACGATAGACGGCTCAAGAGTGGCGCTGTGCAAGGTCTTCCCGTTTGTGTTGGCAATAACTGCGCCGTTCATACCGATAAACGGCGTTGGAGTACGCATCATTCCTGCGTCTTCCAGGATGTGATGCATACCAAGCGGCGGGCGTGAACTTGCCAGAACAACAGCGATGTTACGCTCGGCAAGTTCGGTCAATGTTGTTCGTGTTGCATCAGTAATAATGCGGCTTTTGGGAAGGAATGTACCGTCAACGTCAGAAACGATAAGTTTTATCATAATGTGTGTTCATTTGTACAAAAGAAATGTACAACGGCGCTTACCAGATAGAAGGTATAAGTGGTGAATTATTGAGATTGCCATCACCAGTGATGAGAGGCGCATGATAGCTGATAGCAGTAGCAGCAATAATACGGTCTGCCGGGTCTTTGTTGATAGTCGGCGGCAAGTAATTTGCCAGTTCAGCAATCGTGGGGGTAATCTGCGCAACAACGTATTTATGAGCGTTGAGCACAATATCCATGAACGTTAGATAATCACATCCGGGATTGATACGCCCCTTCTTAATGAGCATAGATATTTCCCAAAAGGAAATATCACAAATGTACATTCCAGTTGTACTATTGGCATATTTAACTGCTGCGACTGCTTTGGCGCTCATCATCTCAGGCTGAAGAGCATTCCAAATAATTGCACACGTGTCCATGACAATCATTGTTCGTCCCAATCGTTGCTGAGAGGCGAAACAACATCACCAACAAACGCACTTTTGCGTAGTTTTGCTAATGTACGACGGGCTTGATTTTGTGCTTCCTTGGGCGGCAAAATGCGAGCAATTTCTTTTCCACGCGAGGTGAGAATCAGAGTTTCGCCCAATTCTACTTTATTCAAAAAATCTACAAGATGCGCGCGGAACTCACTAACAGCAACGGTTTTCATAGATTTTGAGAAAATAATAATTTGTACAACATGATTGTACAAATATATGAAACTATACTGCAATTTCTGTTTTTCTACCCACAATTTTACGAACACCCTGCATATCTCTAGCTATCAAGCCAGTTCTGCATCATTCGTGCGCCATGTTCGGTCAGAACCGATTCGGGGTGAAACTGCACTCCACGCACGTTGTATTCACGATGGCGGAGCGCCATTATTTGTCCGTCCGCATCGGTAGCGGTAACTTCGAGTTCATCAGGAAACCCCTCCGCATCCACTACCCACGAGTGATAGCGCCCTACGGAAAATGCTTCCGGCAGCCCTTGAAATAGAATGTCCGGTGTAATCACGTGTGCTTTTGTTGCTACGCCGTGAACGACGCGGGGCAAGTTCTGAAGCTGCCCACCGAATGCTTCGCCGATTGCCTGATGCCCCAAGCACACACCCAGAATAGGCTTCTCAGCGGCATACCGCTTGATAAGTGCAGGCATGATACCTGCTTCTTCGGGGATGCCGGGTCCGGGTGAAAGCACGATTTTATCGTACTTCTGCGCTTCATCCAGCGTGATTTTGTCGTTGCGAACGACTTCCACCGCACCGCCACATTCGCGGATAAGGTGCGCGACGTTGTAGGTGAAAGAATCGTAATTGTCGAGAAGGAGTATCGTCATACAATTCAATGTTTGATAATTACTTGCTTATTTTGCTTTTTGCTCAAAATCTACCTGAGAAACATCTGCCTGTTTGAGAATACTTTTGTACGTGCCAATAGGTATTTCGCGTTTGTTCATAGGAACAATTACCGTTCTACCGCTTACCGACTTAAATTTCCCATGTGAGCCGCTTTGTGACACGAAGCTGAAGCCTAATGCCAGGAGCGTTTTTGCTATTTCATCAGAAGAAAATTGTTTAGGCATACAAAAGTTCGTGTCCAATCGAGAGGAAACGTTTAGGGGCAAAGTGCGCAATTTTGTCGGCTGCTGGTATATCGTCATCATCTTGCAAATACAATCGCACTGCATCTTTAAGTTGCTCAATTGCTTCCTGCTCGGTAGAACCAAAAGATGATAATTCCACATTCAAGCACTGTGCAACGCAGTATTCATCTTCTCGCCAGACAAGATAATCAATTTCAATTGCTTGCATTGTTAATGCTGAATTCAAGGGTGTTTTCATATATGCCTCCTAAGCCTACATACTCAAGCATACTACTTGGTTTGTTATTAAAGATTTTGCGCAAAAGCAATTGCCTTGCGTAGTGCGCCCAGTTTGTTGTGAATTTCCTGCAACTCGCTTTCGGGGTTGGAATCCGCTACAAAGCCCATTCCTGCTTGATAGGTAAGCGTATTGTTTTTGCTCATCATGGAGCGAATCATAATTGCCTGATTCACATCACCGTTGAAGTCAATAAATCCTACCGCGCCACCATAGAAGCCACGTGCGCCGCGTTCGTAGCGGTCAATAAGCGTCATTGCCATATATTTTGGTGCACCCGAAAGCGTTCCGGCTGGAAACGTATCGGCTACGATGTTGATGGAATCTTGTTCTCCGTCGTGCGTAGCCTGAAGCGTACCGCTTACTTTCGAGACCAAATGAATGACATGGGAATAATACTGCACTTCTTTATAGACATCTACCTTCACATCCGTACAATGACGGCTAAGGTCGTTACGCGCTAAGTCAACAAGCATCACGTGTTCAGCGTTTTCTTTTGGGTCTTTTTGGAGTTCTGCGGCGCGTTCTGCGTCCGTAGCGTCGTGTCCCGTGCGGCGAAATGTGCCTGCTATCGGATGAATCTCTGCCCGCCCGCCTTTGATGATAATTTGCGCTTCCGGCGACGACCCCATAAGGCGCATAGAACCGTAGTCGAAGTAAAATAAATATGGGGAGGGATTCACGCTCCGAAGCGCCCGATAGACATT
>JANYDO010000447.1 GCA_025363605.1 Candidatus Kapaibacterium sp. | reverse complement strand
ATAAACATCTGGTAAAAAAAATCTGGACATTTTTTTGAGAATCAAGTTTTAACTCGGTATCCCTTAGCACAGACAAGAGTGTCTGTGCCACAGAAGCCATATTCCATGCGGTAGCACAGACACTCTTGTCTGTGTAGTCTTAAAAATGTTCAGACTATTGAAAAAGAAGTGCTGACCCCAAAAGCAAAAACCCACACGGCAGCAACCGTATGGGTTTTGAAGTGGCTAGAGAGGGATTTGAACCCCCGACACGAGGATTTTCAGTCCTCTGCTCTACCAACTGAGCTATCTAGCCTCGAATGCTCTCAAATATTAGGGCAAGTGTTGGTATGACGTGCTTGCCAAAACAGACTTGCAATATACGTGAAATCGGAGTAGTGCGCAAGTGTTTTTTTATGAATCGTTATGATAACGTAAACATTGTTCCGCGTCCAAAAAGAGCCTCAGGGTCGAGAGACCGCTTCAATGCTGCAAATTCTGCCATTGCCTGAGCGCCGTACATATCGCACAGATAATCGCGTTTTATTTTTCCTACGCCATGCTCGGCAGAAATCGTGCCGCCGAGTTCCAGCGATTTCAGAACGCAACGATGATAGACGCTTTTGGCGTGGTCAAATTCTTCGGGCGTGGAAGTGAAAATATTAGCGTGGACATGGCTATTGCCGATATGCCCAAAGATGATGTATTGAAGCTGTTCTTTAGCAAATTCGTCGGTATAAAAATCATAAAGTATGCGAAATTGTGTGTCCGGCACTGCCATATCCGTTCCAATTTTGCGTTGCTTTAGCTCCCGTATGCGTTCGTAGGTCTTGGCGGGAACGGCGTGACGGAATTCGCGTAATGCCTCTTGGTCTTTTTCCGTGATAGCGAACCATGCTTCGTCCATGAACGGCGTGTATTTGCCGATAAGTTCGTACCACAGTTCCAGCAGGCGTTCCTCGGTTTCATCGCTGACTTCTTGCTCGAACCAGACGGCGGCAGCGGCATCTGCGGGTATATTGGGATATTTGTCGCGGACAAAATTGAGTGCATTGCGGTCAAAATACTCCAGTGCGCGGGAATCAATACCAATATCTTCGCTTGTGCCAGTGCGGGTTGCGAGCGATGCTGCTCGGGCTTCCTCTACAAAGCGCATGACGTTATCAATGGCATCAAAGAAAATCACTCCGGCAATAATCCGCTCCGGTTGTGGGAGCAAGCGCACTTCTATTTCGGCTATCGCTCCCAGCGTGCCTTCCGAGCCGATAAAAAGGTCTATTGCGTCCATATTGGTCTTGATGAAATAGCCCGCAGCGTGTTTTATTTCCGGCATTTGGATAGCGGGCAGCGTGAGGGTGTAGGTTTTGCCGCCTGTGGAGGTGAGTGTGAGAATGTTCCCCTTTGCAAATGTCTCGCCACGTCTGATGTTCAATTCTTCACCGTCTGCTAAAACGATGCGGAGCCGCTCGATAAATTCACGCGTTGCGCCGTACTTGAACGTCCGCGCACCGGATGAGTTACACGCCACCGTGCCGCCCATAGCAGCAGCACGCTCCGTGGGGTCGGGCGGATAGAGCAAGCCGCGTTCTTCGACACCAGTTTGGAAATCGCGAAGACTCACACCCGGCTCCACGACGGCGCGAAGGCTTTCGGCATCAATACTCACAATCTTGTTCAGGCGCTCCGTGGAAATCACCGCTCCGCCCATTGGCACACGTGCGCCCGCCAGCCCCGTTCCGCTTCCGGCAATAGTAATAGTCTGTCCTGCCCGTGCGCACTGCTGTACTGCCTCGCGGAGTTCGGCTTGCGTTTCGGGAATGAGAATCACCTCAGCGCTGCCGCCGGGCATATTCGATGCGTCCGAAAGGTAGGATTGGAGCGTGTCTTGGTCGGTTTTGGTAAGCATTGTGGGGCGAAATGGTGGATTGTGAGTGGTGAATTTTGAATGATGCGTTGGGGGCTGTTGTGTGCTTTTGCGGCAAACACGCTACAAATCTAGCACATTTGCCTTTTGAAAGCAAATAGGCGTTGCAAAGTCGGATTTGGTTAAATGGTCGTAAATGCGTAAGTTTCGTGGTGTTCTCACGCACCAAATTATGACTTTTTGTCATGGAAAAATGTGACATATCCGCACTTGTACATTTTCCAGAATTTGACGAAATTACGACCTCCATCGTTGATTCCGTATTGTTCCTCCATTTTGATTTTGCTTACTATTTTTAGGGTATATCGCTATGACTACGTTACCATCTTTACCCACTGCTTGTTATCACTTCGCGTCTTTTCTGCGAAAAAGCATCGTAGTATTTCTGCTCTTCTTTTGCTGTTTTGCTCAGACAGCATGGGCAGTGCAGTACTGGTGGCGTTCAGCACCTGCTGATAATGCTTGGACTAATCCAAATAACTGGTCAACTGTTGGATTCTTTAGTACAACCAATGTCGGGTCGTATCCCGGTCCGGCAGACATTGCAACATTTGGACTTCTGGCTGAAACCACTGCTCCTATCACTTTCGTGGGAATTCCTCTCGCAGGCGTGGGTGCTATTTATGCTCAAACTTTGCAGCGAATTATTACTATTCCTGCCGGAGAGACGCTGACGATTGCTGGGACAGGAAGTGATGCTGGCGGCAATGCGAACATAACGATAGCTGTCGGCGCAACAATGAAAATTCTTCCTGGGGCAACCGTGCAGGGTGCAGGCGGAGCAACCCGATGGAATATTGGTGGTACGCTGGAACTTGTGGATAATGGTGCTGTTGTTAGTAGTGGTATGGGGTTTTATCCCGGCTCGACTTTGCTTTACTCTGGTGCCGGAGCAAAAACGGCAAGCTTTGAATTTGTTGATGGAAACACAAATCTGCCCTACGCTGGTGGGTTTCCGGGTAATGTAGTCATGAACAAACCGATATCTGTCACGCTTAATGCCAATACTATTATCAGCGGTACTTTTACACTCACAGCTGGAACTTTTAATACTGGTGCTAATACCTTGACTTTGAATGGTACAAGTAGTATAGCTGCCGGACAAACACTTGCTGTAAGTCCAAGTGGAACACTTGTAATCCAAAATAATCCTATAGGTGGCACAGGAAATGTTACCTATACAGCGACTTCGACACTAGAATATACCGGTGCCGCAACTCCCGTTGCATCGGGTATCGAATTTCCTGCCTCGCTTACTTTAGCAGGAAATTTGCTGATAACAAAAAATCCCGGTGCTATTATCCGATTACCGAACAATGCTGTTATTTCTGGCTCTACGACTATTAATGACGGAACCTTAAATGGTACGATTGTTCGGAGCGTAACTTTTAATGGTAACTTAACGATTAATAATAGTGGGCGTTTAGTCCTTTGGTCTCCGGGAGTTGCCACAATTAACGGTGCCACAAATACTATCAATAGTGGTGAAATTTGGTGTTCAAGTTCACTGGTTGTTAATAACCCAATGACTATTAATGGTCCTGGACAATTACAGCTTGTCGGTCCCGCGTCCGGTGGCGGAGGCAGTGGCAATGTTACAGGAACAGGAGCAATTACATATAACTCGACAGGTAAACTGTTTGTGGTTTCTAACTGGGCAGGAACGTTAGATATGCCCGAATTGCCTCTGTCGCCAACTCCTATGAACGGTATTCTTGATATTGCAAGCCATACCGGAGCAATTGGCATCCCAAATGACCTGCGAATGGTGGGCGATCTAAATATGGGGAATAATGATCTGAACTTAGCTTCAGGAGTAGGGATAATTTTTGAGGGGGCCGGGGTTATTAATGCTCCTGTTGGTAGGGTCAAAGCAGATAATTTGAACACCGTAACAATACGGCGCGGTGGATTTAATAGCATAATATTTCTAAATAGTTGGGTTTACCGATTGGTGATAGATAACCCCGGAGCCGTGAATATGACGAATCCACTCACCGTAGGTGGCGGCGGTCTGAATTTTGCAGCAGCCGGAAATTTAATAGTAGGTCCGACAACATTAACCTTAGAAGGAAACGGAACAAATCATATTACTGGCGGAGCAGGGAGAGTAGATGCGACTAATGCCGCTTCAGTTATTAACATATTGAATAATCCGCAAATAGATGGAACTCGCTTTCTGTCGCCAGTTGCAACACTAACAACCGGTCCTACTCCAGCAGCTGCGGGCACTCTTAATGGTTCGTGGTTCGTTAATAATCTTAATCATGCCAACGGTTCTCTGGGAGTCTCGGGTACTCTGACCTTAGCTGCGGGAGGTACGCACACAGTGGCTGCCGGTCCGCCGCTATCGGTCTTAAGTATTAACTCATTCGGTCGTGTTATTGTGCCGGATGGGTGTACTTTAACCAATAATGGTACGATTACTGTTGGAGGTGCAGGTACACTTGAGATTCAGGGGAACGGTATTGTCAATGGAGCAAATACTGTCAATTATCCCGTGACAAATGCTGTACTGCAATACACCGGAACAGTAGTAAAAAATCAAACGACAAATGAATTTCCCGATGCGATGAATGGCTCGGTTCTTGTGCAAAACACGGCAAGAGTTCTTTTGCCGACTACTCCAGCAACGATTACAAAAACTGTTGCGGGTACTTTCACTATGAATACCAACGGGCTATTCTCCATGAACGGCAATAATAATTCTCTTGTCTTCAATGGTCCCTTAACCGTAAACGCCGGGTCGTTTTTCGAGTCCTCGGCGAACAATAGTATGACCTTTGGTAGCGCTATGCCGAGCAATATCAGTTTTGGTGCGCCGTGGGAACAACTAAATAATCTTACTATTACAGGGGCTGGTAACCTTACGCTTACTTCGCCGATTGCTGTTCTCGCCGGAACATTCACCCTCGGTGCCGGAGGAGGTAATATTATTTCGACACCAACAAATGTTCTTACCGTTACCAACACCGCTCCCGGAGCCGTCGTGCGCACGAGTGGCTTTGTGGATGGACCTTTGAATCGCGCAATGACGGGTGCGGGCGCGTACGATTTCCCGACGGGCAAAGGTGGTCAATACTTGCCATTTACCATCACAAACCCCGGAGCCGGCTCTACGGTTCGCGTGGAAGCCTTTACCGGAAATGCCGGAGCCGCAGTCGGTGCGGGAATGGGAACGCCTTCCACGACAGAATACTGGCAAACACAGACCCTAAGCGGTACATGGGCAGCAGGCGGACAAGTAATTCTCCAACCTATCACCGCACCCGCAACAGGGCAAGTCGTCGGGCGCTTTGACGGCACAGTTCCCGCCGGAACATATTCGGGCATTGGCGGAAATGTTGCCGGGGCAACGATTACGAGTACATCTCTCACGCCACCTGCACCAGCTACATCCATGTTTTTCCTCAGAAGTACGTCACTTCCTCTGCCGACCACAGCAACGTCTATTGTGTTTACAACTGTCAATACCACGGATTTCTCTGGAGGTTTTACCGCTGCATCGCCTGTGCCTGCCGGATATTTAGTCGTGCGCCGTCCGGCAGCATCTGTGGGAACTACACCAACAAATGGTACAGGG
>JANYDO010000426.1 GCA_025363605.1 Candidatus Kapaibacterium sp. | reverse complement strand
GAACAAATGAACGCTCTTTATACTGATGCTTGTATGACCATCTCCGCCCTCACACCGCCTCCCACACGGTTTTCCAGCGAAAACTCGAAACCGTGCGCTGCAGCTATCTCGCGCACTAACATTAGCCCAATTCCCTGACCCGTTTCTTTCGTCGTGAAAAACGGTGTGAGAATATTCGCCGCCGCGCTTGCGTTCAAGCCTACTCCCGTGTCCTCAACGGTAATACTCACCGATGCACTATCACGACGGCGCACAGAAAGCGTTACCGAGCGGTCTTGCGTGGTATCTTTGGCATCCTGCACTGCTTCTATCGCATTTTTCGTCAGATTGGTAAGTGCTTGCTGCAACTGCACTTTGTCTGCGCGAATCGTCATTGCTTCGTTTGGCGTAATGACGCGGAGCGTGATGTGATGCGCCTTACAAACTTCGCCAAAAAGCGTTGCTGTCGTTACGAGAAGTTCGCCAATATCGAACGCCTGCGGCTTCGGCGTGGGCAAGCGCACAACGTGAGCATATTCGCGCATGAACTCGCCTAGCCCCGCCAATCGCTCACTTGCGACTGTGAGCGCATCGCGGAAATCCTTACGCTCATCATCTGACATCTCCGGCACAAAATACCGTTCATAGTACAAAGCAGATTCCATCAGCGACCGCGCCGCACCGGTGGAATTATTTACCTCATGCGCCAGAACACGAATGATGCGCTGATACGCAGTTTTTTCCGAAGCCCGTAGCTCGTCAGTGAGTTCCTCCACCAGCACGATAATGTGCGGTACGCCTTTCTCCACAAAGCCCGCTTTGTGAACCTTAAAACGTCGTGCCTTGTAAGTGAATACTTCCGCTGCACCAATACCGATGCGCTGCACAAGTTCGGCAAAAGGCGCGAGATGACTACTCAGACGACTTCCGATGCTGGCTTTGGCGGTCATGGCAAACATCGCTTCCAATGCTGGATTCACCGACAGCACCGACAGCGATTCATCACAAAGCAGAATACCTGTGGGCGAAGCGTTGATGAGCGTTTGAAGCAAAATACCTTTTTCTTCTACACGAACGCGCTCGCTGCGAAGCGTGGTCAGCATCGTGTTGTAAACGCTCACCAGTGCGTCTGTTTCGGGCTGTCCTGTTGGTAGCAACGTTGTGGAAAAATCCGTTTCCTTCAAAAAATCAGCACTTGATTTGAGTAAGCGGAGTGGTTCGTAAAAACGGCGAAAGAGGACAATGGCAATCCAAAACGACACACCACACACCGCCTCCACCAGCAGTATCCATGCGGGATGCACACGCCATAAGGCAAAGCCCGCCGTTGCTGCCAGCAAGCTATGCAACACTGCAAGGTAGAGAATGAATTGAGTACGGAGCGTCATTTGGCGTTCTTCCTTGATACTTCTGCGTTTACATTTTCCCTTTGACATACCCGTAGGCGCAGTGCCGACAGCCGGACTTGCAGCAGTAGCCGCGCTTCTCGTGCTTGATGCGGGTAAAAACGATGTAACCGGTAGCGGGGTCGCGATAGAAAAAATCACCTCGTGCGCAGGCTTCAGCGTGGAGGCGGTCGCAGATGGCTTTGTAGTCGGCTTGGGTATAGTCTTGAGTGGTGGTCATGGTCAAGTGCGTTGGTACAACAGTGTTCCAAAATTACGGAGAAATTCATTGGGAAACACGGGATAATTCCTTAGTTTTTGGCTCGAAATTATTTCATCTTTTTCACCTATCGTAATGACTCCATCCTTACAAACAATTCTCCCCATTCTCCGCCAAGAAATGCCCTATTTACGGGAGCGCTTTGGCATTACCGAACTTGGTGTTTTTGGCTCTGTTGCTCGCGGCGAGGCGACGGAGGAGAGTGATATTGATGTTTTGGTGAGTTTTCAAACAGTCCCCAATATTTTTGTGTATGTGGATGCTGTGGAATATTTACGCGAAAGGTTACAAACTAAAGTAGATGTGGTGCGCCGCGAAGCATTGACAGGAAAAATAGCAACAGAAATTCTCCGAGAGGTAGTCCCAATATGAAACGCACTATTCTTGAACGCCTTGAAGATATGATGTTTTACTGTGCCGATGCAGAAATTTTTGCAGAGGGAATGACAGTGGAGTCCCTCAAAAACGACCGAAAAACTTCTTTTGCGCTTGTTCATGCGCTGGAGGTGGTTGGCGAAGCCGCCAAACATATTCCCGATGAAATTCGTTCGCAATATCCGCATATTGCTTGGAAACAAATTGCGGGAATGAGAGACCGCCTTGCTCACGGCTATTTTGGCATTGATTATGACTTGCTTTGGGCAACAGTCCCAGAGCGGGTTCCCCCCACTGATTGCCGATCTTAAAGTTGTTATTGACGATATTTCAAAAAAATAAGTTCACCCCACATCCAAGCCAAATTTCTCCAATCGCCTGTACAGCGCTTGCCGCGTCAGCCCTAGCGCTTCGGCAATGCGGCTGACGTTGCCCGGAAACTGTTCGATTGTTTTCAGAATCATTGCCCGCTCAATGTCGTCCAGCGTCATCGTGCCGACTGCCGGAAGCGACCCCGTGCGGTGTTCCGGCGATTCCACCGCAAGCGCGGTTTGAAAATCCTGCACCGTAAGGTGGTCGCTGGCAGCCAGCAAAACCGTTCGTTCGATACAATGCTTCAGTTCGCGTATGTTCCCCGTGAAAGGTCGTGATTCCAACCACCTGAGCGCATCGGGTTGAATCATCAACCCCTCGCGGAAATACTGACGCGCGGCACTTGCCAAAAAATGCTCTGTGAGCAGCCGAATGTCGCCCGTGCGCTCGCGGAGCGGCGGCAAATGCACAGCTATCAGATTCAAGCGATAGAGCAAATCCTCGCGGAACGTGCCGCGCTCTATCATGGCGGACAAATTGCGGTTCGTGGCGGAAATCACCCGCGCATCCACCGTTTTGGTCGTGCTGGAGCCAACCGCCTCGAAGGTGCGTTCTTGCAAGACGCGCAGGAGTTTCACTTGCGACGAAGCATCCAAATCACCAATTTCATCCAAGAAAATTGTGCCACCGTGTGCGTGGTCAAATCTGCCCTTGCGGTCGCTCACCGCGCCTGTAAAAGCGCCCTTGACGTGTCCGAAGAGTTCGCTCTCAAAAAGCGTCGGCGTGATACCGCCCATATTCACCCGCACAAAAGACGCATCGCGCCTGCGCGAGTTCCTGACAATCGCATCGGCAATCAGTTCTTTACCCGAACCGCTTTCGCCCGTAATCAGCACCGGAGCATCGGTTTGGGCAATACGCCCAATAACCGCCAGCACCGCCAGCAATTTCGGATCTTCGCCGATGATGCCAGTAAAATCGTATTCGGCATCGAGCCTCTGCCTCGTTAGGACGCTTTTGGATGTGGCTGCGCTGGGCGCACTTCCTTTGTCATCGTTTCCGTTTGAAGCAAGCGACAATGCGATTTCCAGACGGCGCACGAGTTCTTCATTTGCCCAAGGTTTCAGCAAAAAGTCCGCCGCACCCCGCTTCATACCTTCCACTGCGAGTTCCACCGAACCCCACGCCGTGATGAGCAACACAGGCAAAGCCGGAAAGCCGGACTTGATGCGCTCCAGCAAGGACAAACCTTCTTCGCCGCTCGTGCTGCGCGAAAAATTCATGTCCTGCACGGCAGCCGCAAAAGTGCCTGTATGCAAGACCGAAAGCGCTTCTTCGGCTGAAGAAGCGCTTTCGGAATGATACCCCGCTTGCTTGAGCGCGAGCGCGATAGAGCGCTGCACGGCGCGGTCGTCATCTATGATGAGAATGGTTTGTGTCATGATAATGTGGAACTTCAAGCAGTACGAGTTAATTCATTTCTCATCCATTCTTCCAGATTTGTAAATAGCAAGGGCTTGGCACGCGAAACAGCGCCAATAAATTCAGCAAGTTTGGGGTTGCGAGAATTTCTCTCCCCTTTTGTAAAACCGATAAATTCCTGAAGATTTGTTCCTAATCCAAATACTGCGGCTTGTACTCCGACACTTTCAGAAGCTTGCCATAACCATTTATCTGCCGGAGGCTTCACAATAATTACGGAATGAAATGGATATGGCTCGGAACGACGGATTATCAAATGAGGCTCTTCTGCCACAACGTGAGTAAAAAGTAATTTATATGGTGCTTCCACTTTTTTGTCATCATCAATCAAGCCAATAACTCTATTATTCTTATGCTTTTCCAGCATCGTTCCAAAGACCTTATTGATAGAATTTGCTCGGTCAATACTCACATCCCAAATAAGTTTTTGTGCAATCTTTTCCAGAAGAAAATCCTCCGCCAAAATCACCAACTTCATGCTGCCACCATTGCACTATTAGCCTCAACAGCACCATTTGAAAGGCTTTCTGAGGAAAGATAACGATCCATATTAAAAAACACGTCAGTACCGTAACTCACTATATCGTGGATTTCTTCGTGCGTCAGCACTCTAGTTTTTGTGGTATATTCTTTTGTGTCAAATGACACCGCAAAAACTGCAAGTTCTTCTGAGGGCGTATTCTCCATCAGATGTTGCAGCAAATACGGGCTGTGTGTGGCAAGGAAAAATTG
>JANYDO010000443.1 GCA_025363605.1 Candidatus Kapaibacterium sp. | reverse complement strand
GAGCGCTCCACAGCTCGTTTTGGTCGCGTACAACCAGTTCCGCAGCGGCTGTTGGCGTAGCAGCACGAACATCGGCAACAAAGTCCGCAATGGTAAAGTCAATTTCATGTCCGACAGCAGAAATGATGGGCTTAGAGGATGCAAATATCGCCTCGGCAACAATTTCTGTATTGAACGCCCATAAATCCTCAATCGAACCGCCGCCACGCCCGACAATGAGTACATCGCAATCCGTCGCATTGAGTTCCGCAATGGCACGCGCTATATCCTCCGACGCACCATCACCCTGCACAAGAGTTGGGCGGACAATGACTTCCGCAGCAGGCATACGCCGTGCAAGAGTAGCAAGGATGTCCCGCACGGCAGCACCAGTAGGCGAAGTCGCCACACCAATTTTCATAGGATAACGCGGCAAAGGCTTTTTATGGAGCGCATCGAACCAGCCACGTTCATATAATTCCCGCTTCAGCGCTTCAAATGCGAGCTGTAAATCGCCTGCACCAAGCGGCTCCAGCGACCGACACTCAATCTGTACATTACCCTGTGGAGCATACATGGTAATTTTTCCTCGTGCAATAACGCTCATCCCGTTGGTGGGGGTAAAACGAAGTGGTGAACTCCGCCACATGACGGCTTTGAGCTGCGCACCACTATCTTTCAGAGAAAAATAACGATGCCCCGAGGAATGATTAACGAAATTCGAGATTTCCCCACGCACCACCACGCTCCCGAAGCCACCTTCGAGCGTTTGCTGAATGGCACGAGTGATGTCACTAATGGAAAAGATATGGTCAGATGTCATAATAAGCCAATACAATACAATACAAGACAAGTAAAGAATCCATCTATGGTTTCGGTGCAAATTACCGCCGGAATACTTGAAATGCAAGCCCCATCGGAAATAAGCACAGCCGCAGTAGCGGTATGCAGTAGCATTACACAGACCATTCTTGTCAATCATTTCGCACAAAAAACAATGTTCTTCTTCTCGAAAGGAATTGTTTTTTTTGGACTTTCTCTTTAGCTTTACTTATCCTGAACAATTTACTATATTATGACCAACTTGTGCGCATGTCGCACCACTTTTACTGTGTTTTTACTCCAGGAGGATTTATGCAGAAGGTTATCCGCTTTTCGCTTGTGCTATTGATTTGTGCTGTTCTTAATAGCACCTACATGTTTGCCCAACAGCCCGCCACACCATCCTCGCCCAATCTTGAGGATCTCTCTTTGGAAGACTTACTGAATGTTGAAATTAGCGTTGCATCCAACGTTATTTCCGACAAAGATAAACAGCCCGCTTCTGTTACCACCATTACGCGCCGTCAGTTAGAGCTTTCCGGCGCTCGCACTCTGGCTGATGCCTTGATGTTTTTTGTTCCCGGTTTTTTCGTCACGGAAGACCAAGATGACGTAATTATGGCGTTTCGCGGTCTTGCACCGGATAATAACTCAAAAGTCATGCTGCTCATTAACGGGCAGAATATGAACACTGAGTTTTTCTGGGGACCTCCCTACGCTATTTTGACTGCATCGAATTACACCTTTATTGAGCGCGTCGAGGTGATTCGCGGTCCCGGCTCGGTAACGCTGGGGCAAGGAGCGCTTTTGGGCGTTATCAATATCGTTACCGCCAAAGGCACAGATTTGAAAGGCGATGCCGCTCTCGGCATAGATGCTTCCGTCAGTGCCGGCGCTGACAATTTCCTGCTTGGGCAAGTGATGGGGCGCGGCAAAGTCGGCGATGCGAAGGTTGCTTTCACTATTTCGCGCGGTGCATATGGCGGACAGCAATATCGTAACGAAGGTAATGCCCGCCGCGAAAATCAAGGCTTTGCCGGAGGAACAGCCTTTGACATGGGACACCGCCTCAAGCGCAACGATAATCTTTTTGTGCAAGGCAACGTTGAGTACAAAGGACTTGAAATCAACGCTCTTTATGCCGACAACCAACAGGATTTGTACAATTTCTACCGCGACCGCGAAGTTTTCGGGCAGGCACTTGCTTCTATCAGTTTGGCGTACAAATTCGATTTGAGCAAAGACATCCATCTCAAAACTTCCGCTTCTTTCATCGAAGATGACATTCGCCTCTCCTCGCTTACCGGCACGACAATGGGCGGCACACGCGAAGACCGCTACGGCGCTTCCGCTGTGCTGACGGCGGACAACCTCTTCAAAGGCAACAAACTTGCCGTTGGGGTGGAATATCGCCGCTACGAAATGGGCAAACAAAATCGCTTTGGTAATAATTTCATTGCGAACGTCATCGGTAAATTCAACCCCGCCACTGCCAATAAAGACCTTGTTATGGGCTACCGCAACGACATTAACGTTATTTCGGTGTTCGCCGAAGATTTCTATTCTGTTACCGAGCAGTTGGATATTTTCGCGGCAGTACGCTTCGATAATCACACCTATTGGGGCAGTAATATCGCCCCCCGCTTTGGCGCTCTCTTCGCTGCGAACAAAGATTTACGTTTCCGTCTCAGCTACCAGATGGGACTGCGCGGCGGTGTGGGCTTGGCATATAGCGGTGGCTATCGTAATGACGGGTATTTGCGCAGCTCGAATTTGCAGAACATAGAATCGGCGGGGATTCCGGGCGAAACGAATCGCCCGATTGTACGACCTGAAATTATGAACAACATCGAATTTGCGGTGAATTATCAGATTGTACCGGGCTTGCATCTCGACGCGGTCGGCTTTTTCAATATTGTCAATAGCGTTTTGGATGTCGGCGTTATCTACAAAGATGTCATCAGCCCTACGACACCAAAACCCGATCAGTTTAACATGGTTCCCGTTGGAAGTGGCTCCACACGCGATATTCCGGGCGATTGGAATGGCTTTTGGTTCTTCAAAAATGCTTCCGGCAGCCTCAGCCAATGGGGTGCAGAAGCAACACTTTCCTACACGAGCGATATGTGGAACGTGAGTGTGAGCCATTCGCTTGTGAAAGTGGCATCCGTTACGGCGGAGCAAGAAGCAGACGCACGGTCAGGCAACAGTATGTATCTGGCGCAAGACAAAACCTCCAACAGCATTCGGCACAAAGTCTATCCCGAGAATGTCACGCGCCTGAACGTTCTGGCTACGCCGTTCAAAGGCTTTGATGTTGCGGTCAACGGGCTGCTGTATTCGGATTGGCTTGCGCCGGATGGTTCGGTCGGCAAAGGTGCATTCTTACTGAATGTTGGCGCGAGCTATAATATTCTACCCAATATCGAACTTTCCATAAACATTGCGAATCTGGCAAATCAAACACCGCTTTATCCCATGAATGCAAACGCTGGCGGTCCGGGCTTGCAGCCGGGTGCTCCGACGATTGAAACGACGACGTTCTGGGGGCGCTTGCGCGTTCATTTCTGACGAAGATTGGATACATTGACACTTATCTGAGATTATTGGAGATTATCAGGATTGCTGGGATTAAAGACAAGCATAGGATTATGATAGAATCCCCGTAATCATTTTTATCCCAAATAATCCCAGTTCAGCTTTAAGTTCTTTTGTGTTTTTGGAGTGCAAACGCACCTTTGTCCGTGAAATATTCCGTATTTTTATGCGTATATTCACTTTTGCAAATTCGCGTTTGCACTCCATTTGTTTTTTCACCCATCGAATTATCATGCCTCAATCGTCATCGTCCTTTCAAAGCCTTATTACATCAAGCATCCGTGACTCGATTGCTACCAAAGAACGTCTTCTCACCGAGTGCGCCGAATCTATCGGTGCAGCGGGAAATCTCCTTGCCTCAACACTTCAAAAAGGCGGTAAAATCTTGCTTTGTGGCAATGGTGGTAGCGCTGCCGACGCGCAGCATATCGCCGCAGAACTCGTCATTCGCTATCGTTCCGGCGTGAATCGCCCGGCGCTACCGGCGCTTGCGCTCACCGTTGACCCATCCATGCTGACGGCAGGGGCGAATGATTTGGGCTATGATGCTGTCTTTGCGCGAGGTGTGGAGGCGCTTGGACGCGAAGGTGATGCGCTTATTGCTATTACGACCAGTGGAAATTCACCAAGTATTATGCGGGCAGCAGAAGCGGCTAAGGCACAGGGAATGAGCGTCGTTGGGCTTCTGGGCTGCGGAGGCGGAAAAATGCTGCCACTGTGCGACATGTCGGTGATTGTGCCAAGCAGCGTCACGGCACGGATTCAGGAGTCGCATATTCTCACGGGACATATTTGGTGCGAAATCATTGAAGAAACCTTGTTTCCCGAACTGTTTCCTGCGGTACAATAACGAACAAGGGCTTCTCCTATGCTGATGAGGCACTACACCGAGCAATCACCTCTCTACGATGAAATGTGGGCAAGTGCTCCTTTCCATCCTTCTCCGCACGAGCATTGGAAACCGCTCATGGAGAAATTACAGCAGATGGGAAGTGCAGAACTGCACCAACGTTCACTGGAAATCCAACGACTTCTGCGGGAAAACGGGGTAACGTACAGCGTTTACAACGACCCCAATGGATTACACCGACCGTGGAAACTCGACCCCGTGCCGTTGGTGGTGGGCGAAAATGACTGGCTCGTTATCGAACGTGGTTTGCAGCAACGTGTAGAGCTTTTGAATTTCATCTTGTCAGACATCTATGGCGAGCAACGTTTGATTGCCCAGGGATTATTGCCGGTAGAGCTTATTTATACGCACAATGGTTTTCTCAGACCTTGCGCTCGTATCGCCTTCCCCACGCCGGAAGCAAGCAAGCGTCAATTACGCATTTATGCCGCAGATATGGCGCGTGGCCCGGACAATCGTATGTGGATACTCAGCGACCGCACACAAGCACCATCCGGAGCGGGTTATGCGCTTGAGAATCGCCTTGTGATGAACCGTGCTCTTGCCGATACCTTCGCAGGTGTGACTTCTTCGGGAAGTACCGTGCGGCGGCTTGTTCCCTTCTTTTCGTCGTTACAAGAGAGTTTAGTGGCGACTGTGCCGGAACCAAGGAGAAATCCCCACATTGTTGTTCTCACGCCGGGACCGGGCAATGAAGCGCACTTTGAACACGCTTATCTCGCCTCCTCGCTCGGCTACTCACTCGTGCAAGGCGAAGATTTGACCGTCCGCGATGGCTATGTTTGGCTACGCTCGCTTGGCGGATTGCAGCGAGTGGATGTCATTATGCGCCGCGTGGATGACAGCTTTTGTGACCCTCTGGAACTCCGTTCTGATTCTCACCTTGGCGTAGCCGGACTTGTGGAAGTAGTGCGACGCGGCAATGTAGCTATCACGAACCCGCTTGGAAGCGGCGTGTTGGAGAATCCGGCACTTATGGCGTTCCTGCCGACTCTGGCTCGCCATTTTTTGGGTGAAGATTTAATTTTGCCCTCGGCAGCGACGTGGTGGTGCGGTCAGGAGCAAGAACGGCAGTATGTACTGGAGCATCTTCCTTCGCTTATTGTCAAGCTCATTGACCGCGAGACTAAGCACCGCGCTGTATTTGGGCATGACCTCTCGACACAGGATTTGAAAAACCTTCGTGCAGCAATTGAACGCGAACCGCACCGCTACGTGGGACAAGAATATGTACATTTCTCAACGACACCATCCTTTATCAACGGCATATTAGAGCCTCGATACGCCGTCTTGCGCAGTTTTTTAATTGCCCGCGGCGATGGCTACACCGTCATGCCCGGCGGACTGACCCGTGCTGCAAACGACACCAATACATTCTTGGTCTCGAACCAAAGTGGTGGCGTGAGCAAAGACACATGGGTACTTGCTTCTGCACCGGAAGAATCCCCCTATCGTGTGCAGAGTGCTGAAGAACCCTCTGCAAGCGACGAACCAACCGAACAGATAGCGCAAGAATACTCACTTTCCAGCCGCACGGCAGAGAATCTTTTTTGGGTGGGGCGCTATGCGGAACGCGCACAAACATCGGCACGATTACTACGGACTATTTTGCAACAGCGAGCCGAACTTGTGCCGCAAGGCTTCGCACAGGGCATATCGGAAGGAAGCAGCCGCACAGACACAGCGTTTATCCACACGCTCCTCTGCACACTCACGCAAACGACCATGACTTATCCGGGCTTTATTGGCGAAGACCGTGCTGAAATACTCCTGCATCCTGAAGCGGAACTGCTCTCGGTCGTATTGGACACCGAGCGTATCGGCAGTGTTGCCTCCACGCTTCAAGCGTTCACGCGCTCGGTTTATGCCGTGCGTGAGCGCCTCTCTGCCGACACATGGCGCATCATCGGTGATTTAGAGCGATATTGGAGTGATGTACACGCAGCCACCGCAGATGGTGAAATGACGGATGAAACACGTCTCCGCTTGGCACAAACAGCTCTTGACCGCGTGATTGCTTCTTTGGCAGCATTTTTGGGCTTGAATATGGAAAGTATGCGTTATGACGAAGGTTGGTTTTTGCTGGATGCAGGCAGACGCTTGGAGAGGACGTTGCAAATGTCTTCCATGCTTCGCTCCATACTCACATTCAAACAAGAAACACCCATAGAACAGCTTTTGCTGGAACGGATGCTGGATTTGAACGAGTGCTTGATGACTTATCGTTCGCGCTATCGCTCCCGTTTACATATAGCATCAGTGCTGGATTTACTCCTATGCGACCGCACAAATCCTCGCTCGATGGTCTATCAACTGGAACGCTTACAAAAGCGCGTCGAAGATTTACCACATAAACGCCCACATAAAGCCTTTTCAAGTCTTGCCGAGCAGGAACGTTTGGTATTGGAAGCGCTCACGTCTTTGCGACTTGCCGATGCACAGCATTTGACAAAAACTGACGACACGGGAATGCGTACCGCACTCGATACACTTCTGAGCAAGGTAAGCGACTTGACGGCAAACGTTTCGGCATCTGTAACGCAGGAATTTTTCAATCATGCACACACACAACAGCAGATGCTGTGAGACCTGTTTCTCATTCCGTTGAATTCAAAAGAAACGATTTCATATTTTTTCTATTTGCTCACCATTGTCGCTGCCGTTATCGGCTCGTAAAGCTCCGTCAGGACACGCTCCGGCGACATTGGTGCTTTCAGCAAGAAACGTTTATTCGGTCGGAATGCCTTCAGTGCATTCATCAGGGCAAAATATACTCCGATACCATACATAAAAGGCGGTTCTCCGACGGCTTTGGAATTCATGATGCCGAGTGGATTTTCGGAATTTTCCAGAAATCTCACGTCAATATGCTTTGGTGCTGCATACACATCAGGGATTTTGTAGGTGGAGAGCGCGTCTGTGAGTAATCGCCCGTTTGGAGCATACAAAACTTCTTCCATCGTCATCCAGCCTATACCTTGCATAATTGCGCCTTCTGCCTGCCCCAAATCAATAATGCGATTAAAACTCTGTCCGAAATCATGGACGACCTGCACACTTTCTACTTCGTACGTGCCACGCAAACAATCTACTGTCACCTCAAAAATAGCCGTGCCATAGACATGGTATGCAAAGGGATGCCCCTTCATCGTGGTTTTGTCGAAATGAATACGCGGTGTGGCGTATTGCGCCTGCTCGGAGAGTTTGATGCGCTGAAAAAAAGCTATCTGCACAAGAGCACTCCACACAAGATTTGTTTCTACGCCATTCCTCCACACTTTTTCGTTGCCCAAACTTAGCACGTCGTCCTCTGAGCATTTCAGCTCTTCGTATGCCACTTTCAAAAGCCGCTCACGAAGCGCTGTACAGGCAATTTCTGTTGCCTTGCCGTTGAGGTCGGCTCCAGCACTTGCAGCGGTGGGCGATGTATTTGCAGCCCTGCTGGTGTTGGTGGTCTGCACCTTGACACGAGCTTCCGACAGCCCCAAAATGCTCATTGCCGTTTGTGCAATTTTCGTGTTCACGCCCTGCCCCATCTCCACTGCGCCCGTGCTGACGCTCACGCTACCATCCGAATAGATATGCACAAGCGCACTGGCTTGGTTCATCATCGTATTGGTGAAGGAAATACCAAAGCAAATTGGCATCACCGCAACACCTTTTTTGTGAGAACTATTGGTGGCGTTAAACTCTGCAACCCGCTTGATTACTGATTCGAGAGCAAATGCTTGCACGGCTTCATCCCATGAACGTTCTGCCTGACAGCGCTCAGTACGCTGTCCGTAGGGAAATTCATCACCTTCGCGGAGGAGATTGGCGCGTTGAATGATATGCGGCTCTATTCCCATTGCTTCGGCAGCACGATAAATTGCGGATTCAATGAGAAACATCCCTTGGGGTCCGCCAAACCCACGAAATGCCGTGTTCGGCGGGACATTCGTTCGGCAGGAAATCCCGGTAGCGCGGACGTTGGGAATAGAGTAGCTATTGGTGCAGTGAAAAAGTGTTCTATCCAGCACCGCCGGAGAAAGGTCAGCAGCAGCACCCGCATCTTGGTAAAACGTCACTTCCAGCGCAAGAATTTTACCATTTTTCGTTAAGCCGATTTTGAAGTCTGACGAGTATGGATGGCGCTTACCGGTCATTCGCATATCTTCTTGACGCGGCAGCACCAATTTCACGGCGCAATGCAGATGCAGTGCCGCCAGTGCTGCCATAATTGCCCACGGGGTCGCTTGGTCTTCTTTGCCACCAAAACCGCCACCCAGCCTGAGAACATCCACTTCTATGAGGTGCATCGGAATACCCAGAACTTTTGCTGCTGCTCGTTGCACAGCCGTCGGACCTTGCGTTGAGGATACAATACGCACTCCACCGCCTTCGGTCGGTATCGCCAAAGCACCCTGTGTTTCAAGATAGAGATGTTCTTGCCCGCCGGATTCTGCTGTGTCTTCAATCACTACATCACATTCTGCCCAGACAGTATCCACTGCACCTCGTTCAACCGTTCTCGGTGGCATGATGAGTTTGCCCTGCCGCGCAGCTTCGCGTGGGTCGGTAATGACAGGCAACGCCTCGGTTTCGCACTCAATCAGCAGCATTGCTTCACGTGCCAAAGCTGCTGTTTCTGCCACAACGACAGCAATCGGTTGCCCCCAAAAGTGGATGTCCTTTTCTGCCAAAAGCGGTTCGTCCGGGATAATACCACCAATCTGGTTTTCACCGCGAATATCGTCTGCTGTGAGTACCGCACGAACGCCTTTGGCGGCACGTGCCGGAGCGGTATTCAAACTACGAATATGTCCATGCGCCATTTTTGCATAAAAAACCGCCGCATGGAGTGTGCCTTCCGGAACACTCATATCGTCAAGAAATTGCGAAAGACCGCTCACATGGCGGGCTGCGTCGAAATGTTTCGGGGTTGTCTGCATAAAAGGGCTTGTTCAAACGAGAAAATAAACTTTGTACTACTTGATTACGTCTGCCAGATAGTGCGATGCCCATGCTTCTGCCATATCAGCGAACTGCGGCGTTACTAACATAAAAATAAGCGCAAAGAGGATACCAAACGTCCAGATGATGCGCTTTGGAACGTCGGGTGAATTTTTCTTTGCCAAATGCCACTGCTCCATCAGCACATATACCGCCACAATGACAGCAATAGTCAGCACCAATGCCGCAAAAGGACGCAATACGCCGCCAACAAAATACGACATTCCCAAATTTGCGGGCGAACCATAGACCAGCATCAAATGGAAAACATAGACAAAAAGCGATTCCTGTCCCATGAGCTGAAGCCATTGAGCAGGCTTACGGCGAAACACCGACCACTCTGCAAGACGATCTTGCCAAAGGAAGAGCAATGAAAACAGCAACGCCGAACCACTCACCCGAAAGATAACATTGCCGGGCGAACACAAATACCAGTTTTCTGTCCAGCCGTAATTGAACATCTGATTCCAGCCCGTCCAAAAGAACGTCATTACGACAAACGGCGTAATAAAGCCAACCCATGCTGTTCGCTTGGCAAATGCACGGCGGTCTTTGGATTCCAGAAAAAAGGCGGTCAAAGCTGCACCGATAAAAAAGTACCCGCACCAAGGGAATAACGGAAATGCTGCCGCAGGAGGACGCGAGAGATACGAGCCTAATGCCCGTGGCAAGAATACGTCGGGTTCCAACTGCCACACAAAAGGCGCACCAAAGACAAACAACAGCGCAAAGCCCACAAATACCCAGCGTAATTGCTTCAGCGTCGGCACAAGCAAAAGAAGCGCCAAGGCAATGAATGAGGCAATGGCTATGGCGTGCAGAACATCACATATCCAGAGGATCTTTTGCCGCTCCGGTGCAGCCAGTAGGTATTTTCTCAGAGAAATTTCAGGAATATGGAGCCAATAGGCAATGAGCAAGATAAATCCTAAGCGCCGGACATAATGCCACAACGATGGTTGAAAGGTTTTATATTCCTCCGCTTTGCGCGTGGCAGCAAGCCAGAAGCCGGCTCCAGCACAAAAAATAAAAGACACCGACACATACCCATTGGTCGTATTCAGCAGGTTGAAGAACCAGCCCCCTCGGTATTGCCAACTGAGACAGGCATTGATAACGTGGGTTTCAATCATCCACACACACGCCAGACCACGCATAATGTCTATGAACGTGAGACGCTGACCGGCTTGGGGTTTGCCGACACTCTGTGCTACTTCTTGAGCAGACATATTTCCTCCTGAAATCACAATGAAAAAGCTTTCTTGAATTTAATCATCCCTACATCATCACAGAGCCTTGCTTTTAAGCGGTGCTTGGCTCTACAACGATCTCCGGCTCACCAAACTGCAAAGCGCACAACTTCGCATAAAAACTATCTGTTTGTGCCAATAGTTGCTCGTGCGTTCCCGATTCGATGATGCGCCCCTTACTAAAGACGAAGATATTATCACATCGGCGAATCGTCGAGAGTCGGTGCGCAATAATAATCGTTGTGCGTCCCTTCATCAGACGCTCCAGTGCTTCCTGAATTAGATATTCTGTTTGCGAATCTAAGGAACTGGTGGCTTCATCCAAAATCAAAATAGGCGGATTCTTCAGAATCGCCCGCGCTATTGCTACACGCTGACGCTGCCCGCCGGAGAGCTTCACACCGCGCTCCCCGACGACGGTTTGCAATTTTTCCGGGAACTGCTCAATAAATTCGGTGGCATTGGCAAGACGCGCTGCCTCCCATAGCTCTTCATCGCTTGCTTTGAGATTACCATAGCGAATGTTATCGGCAATGGTTCCGCCAAAAAGCACAATGTCTTGGGGAACAATACCGACACTCTCGCGCACTGAGGCAAGAGAAAGATTCTTTGCCGGCGTATCATCAAAACGAATTTCACCCTCATCCACGTCATAAAAACGCTGAATCAATGCCGCTGTCGTGCTTTTACCAGCGCCGGATTCACCCACAAAGGCGACACGCTCTCCGGCACGAATCCTGAAGGAAACATCATTCAGCGCCGCGATGTCTTTTCTACCCGGATAGCGAAACACAACGTTGGTAAATTCAACATTTTGGAATCGTGGTTGCAGCGTACCCGTAAGAATTTCCGCATCGCCGACTTCTTCGGGCGTTTCGGTCAAAATCTCGCGGACACGCACTGAAGCGCCTAAGGTGCGCTGTATCTGCCCGAACAACTCTGCAAAGCTCCCCAAAGCACCACCGACAAAGGTGGTATAGATGATAAACGAGGTCAAATCGCCCATCGTCATCTCGCCGCTGCGGACAAGGCTGCCGCCGTACCAAATCACACCAGCAATCCCCGAAAACAGGGCAAAGATAATGAACGAGACAAAAGCAGAACGTATTCGTGCACCTTTCAAAGCAATCGTCACGCCGCGCTTGATGGAAGCGCCGTAGCGTGTGGATTCATACCGTTCATTGACAAATGATTTCACGCCCGCAATGCCTTGGAGTGTTTCTTCCACGACCGTCGCAGCATCGGCAAGTGCGTCTTGAGCATCGCGGCTGTACTTTCGGATGTAGCGAGCAAAAAGTAACGCTACAACAACCAATATTGGCACAACAAGCATAATCATGCCCGTCAAGCGCAGACTACGTCCGGCTATTAGAATGACGCTCCCGATAAAAAATACTGTCTGGCGCAGCAATTCTAAAAACGTAAACGTAAAGGTCTCTTGAATCAACGCCAAATCTGAGGACATCCGTGAGGAAAGCTCACCCACGCGGCGTTCGCCAAAAAATGCCATCGGTAGTCGAATGATACGCTCAAAAAGCGTGATCCGAAGCTGCGCAAGGGTATTTTCGGTAATGGAAGCAAGTGTTGTGGAGGTAAAGAAGCGTGTAACGGACTGCACCACAAGCACTGCCACAAGTACACCCGAAACAGTCCCTAGCGAATACGGCGAGGCTGCTTCATTCAGAACTACATCTATCAGTTTACCGATAAGTGCAGGAAAAGCAAGGCTTACGGCACTGCTAACAATCAATATCAAGAGCGCAAAGGCTATTTTCCACCGATACGGCTTCAGAAAACCGATGAGAAACTGGAACTGCTCGCGGCTTTGTTCACGATTGAGTTTTGGAATATCATCGTCATTACGGGTACGTCGTTTTGCCATGAGATTGAAGTGAACGTGATGGGAAAAATTGTCCTGTTTTTGGGGCGAACAAAGGTGAAGAAGAAGAAGAAGAAGAACGAATACTATTTACGAAGGAGGAAGCAATCTAGTGATTTTTGGAACACAGACAAGAGTGTCTGTGCCACTAAAACTATATTTTATGGGTAGCACAGACACTTTTGTCTGTACTGATAGCGTAAGATAATGTTGTGTCCAATTCTTTACATCCCAAAAAGACTGAGCAAAAAGGGGACACGACCGGGCAGGCCTCACGTGTCCTCTTCAAGCAAAAGTATAAAGAATTAGGACTTTCGCAAACTGTCCCTGTTTGCTGTCATTTCGACGCAGGTCGGAATCTATCGGAAACGTGTACGCGGCATGGATACCGACCTACGTCGGTATGACAGATGCGATTTGCAAAAGTATAAAGAATAATACTTTTTTACAAGCGTACATTGAGCGAAAAACGGTGGACATCGCCCGGCATCCCCAGTGAAGTCAAAGCATAATCGAACGTAAATTTGTCCAGTGCAATACCGACTCCCCCAGAGAAACCTGCCAAGCGTGGCTGCGCGTCAGCGGCAATTTCACGACGGCGTTGATTATCGTAGCCAAGCCGCACTCGCACAGCGCTTCCGAAGTAAAATTCGCCACCAATGGCAAAATTGAGAAAGCGATCGGTAAAGACAGGTACGTTATCTGCCAAGCGCGTGAGCGTAACATTAAGCAACAGCGGCAGCCCTCGCAGGCGATGATTCACACCCAAGCGTACATCAAGCGGGAGAGCCTCCTGCACACCGTTGACCGTAGCGACCTGCACACCGGCATTCAAAACCGAAAGCCCGATATTTACATTCGCCTTCGGAATACGATAGAGCATACCAGCATCAACGGCAACCGCAGCGGCAGAGACATTATCGAGACGATTATTAACATATTTCACCGCGACACCATAGAACCAATTAGAATCCAACTCATTCGCATACGCCAGCGAGAGAGCCACATCGCCACCGCCAAAATTACTTCCCGACGATAAGCCGTTACGGTCGAGGCGTTGGAACGAGCCATAATTCACATAATTCACCCCCACGGCTACCGAACCCTTTGCCACCGGAGAACTCGACTGCACACCAAGCGTTTGCAAAGAAGTATTGTACACCGCAAATCCGGAATTGATGTCTTGGACGTGCTTAAAAAAGGTAACGCTCAGTTGATTATCTTCCGCACTGGCAATAGCAGCCGGATTGTAGAAAAGTGCAGAAGGGTCGTCGTGGACAGCCACAAATGAACCGGCAAGTGCGGCGGCGCGGGCGCTTGCGTCATTACGCAGAAACGAATATAAACCGCGTTGGGCAAACGCCGATGTGGTAAGGAGAAGAAGTCCTGTGAGCAGAACAAGAAGCATTATCACCGCACTATGACTATGACGGCGATGAGACAGGTTAAACGAAGGAGAGACAGGCACAGTGGCAAAGCGAGGCGATATGCGGTTATTCAGCATAGTGCATCCGAAAAAAATGAAACAACGGAGATTATCAAGCAATATCAGTGCATCGGGCAAAACTGAATTGCTGAGAATCAAGGGTGCATACGCTAAACGATGGGATGAGTGACGAAACGTTTGCCAGCAGGCAGATTACGGCTTATTTGCTTTACGAATGTTCGTGGCAAATGTTGTTTTGCCGTCAATATCAACAAATTCGATATACATTCTGGATTGAAGAACTGCAATATAATGAAATCCGCCATTTGTGGCAGCAAAAATTGTGTTTGCTCCGTAGGCAGTATTTCGTGCCTCACCCCCACCACCGGAGATAAGGCAATAAAAACGGTCTTCGGGAGATTTCAAGTACTGCAAATCGTGGTCATGTCCATTGATGTACAAATTCACACCAAATTCATCCAAAAGTGGTTTGATTGCGCCAATCATATAGTCTTGGTCACCATAGCCGCCGTGAGAACGAATGGGATGATGCCCCACCACAATTTTCCATTCCGCCTTCGAGGCAGCAAGTTCACTGCGCAGCCACAGATTTTGCTTCATGGTCAAAGCAGTATCTTTACGGTTTATCGGATCGGTATCAATGGCGATAATGTCTAGGGTTGTGCTGTCATTGGCTTTCATGCTGACACGATAATACCGATCGGGCATATTCCAGCGCGGATTTTTATTGTGGTACGCAATCTCTGCCTGAATGCTGCCTCGGTGGTCGTGATTGCCCAATACTGCGTACCAAGGAGTCGCAAGTTCAGGACAGGAGTAGATATCTTCAAACTTCGTTTTCCACTGCGGGTCGTCCACCGATGAGACACCGCTGTTGTAGATATTATCGCCTGTACTCAGAATAAATCCGGGTTTTTCTTTGCCGGCTTTCGCGCACATTTGCGCTGCGACACGCTTCTGGAAACTTGCACCCGTTCCCCAATCGCCCACCACAAGGAAACGCACTGCTGCTGAGTCAGGAAATGATTCTGCCACAAAAGAAGGTGTGGGACGTGCATTGGCAACAGTCTTCGAGCCAGGAACAAACGACGACACCAGCATCGGCAAAGAGCCGGAGCAAGCGACAAACACACCAATTCCGACTACAATGACAATAGGCAAGAGGCGATGCGTGATGAATCGGACTGGTGTTATCATAAATGTGCAAGTATTTTGCCTTACATGGTCACTACTCTGCATCAATCACAACAAAGAAGTGACAATTCGCATTTTCTTGGGTGAGAAGTCGCATTTTTTCGGCAAGTGCTTCCAAGCCGACTTTTGCGGCAAAATAAATATATGGTAGAGAGCGCTCTTGTAAACCATTGTCGGGATAGAGCAATGCGGAAGTTTTGCGGGCTTTACCAAGCGTCGTTTCTTCCAGACGCTTTTGTGCTTTGCGAATTTTCGCTTCGAGATCGCTCACACCTTGCAGTGCCTGATGTTTCATACGGTCTGCCGTCGGCGCAAGCGTCGCGTCCAGTGCCGCCACATACGGCTGTAAGCGCCCAAATGCCTCTTCAATCGCTGACTTTGTGGCGTTCAGTTCCGCTGCAAGTTGTTTGTTTTCGTGTTCGTGCATGATGTCTTTTTCGACCTCCTCATAGCGTCGCATGAAAAATGCGGGAGCGACTCCTTGCTTGGCGCAAAACTGCTCGGTGCGCTTGTCCATAAGCGTTGCAGAGTGGCGTGCAAGCGTCGCGGAGGGAAAAACGCGAAAAAGGTCATAGAGTTCAGCAATCTGCGCCAGATACGCAATTTCGCCCGGACCACCGATATACGCAGCATTAGGGAAAATTGAATCTTGTACCACCGGACGAAGCAACACTGCGGGGCTAAAGCGGTCGGGAGCATCGGCGACAAGAGCAGAAAGTTCAGCTTTTGTATAAATAATTTCTCCCGCTTGAAAACGCTCATCACCTTCAATCGTATTAATTTTGTGCCGTTTGCCGTCGGTGTGCAAAAAGAGATTCACTGCCGAAGCCTGCGCCTGCGCGTGGTAGCCATGATGTGTCAGTACGGCAGATGCCTTACTAACAGCTTCTGCCACGGCACCCGGAGAAGCCATTTCTTGTGCAACAACGGGAGCAAAAAGACCACGCTTGCGAAGTTCTGCCGCCGACACAAAAAGTATTCCGCTCGCGCCAAGCGTATGCTGCAAGAGTGCCGTAAAAGCCCGTACTACTGATGTTCCCTCCTTATAGGTCGTACGCAGAAACTCGGCAATATCGTAACTATGCTCTGAATTTGGCAGAGCATCAATTACCTCTTCGATGACTGATAAGAGTGTATTGTCATACGCAACATCCGATGCAGCAATACGTTCCGGCATGACGCTCCACGTGGAGCGCACTGTATAAGCAGCATCACCTTGCGGATTTAACATCCCGACCGACGAAATTTCGTCAATGTCATGGTCGTTGTCCTCAATCCAAAATACGGGAACAAAAGCAAGACTCGTGTGCGCCGTCGCAAGTTTTTCTGCGGTTTGCACGGCAGTCCACGCTTTGAGCATTGTATAAAGTGCGCCCCCCAGAAAACCGACCTGCTGACCCGTAATCACCGTCAATGAGTTTTGCTCCGCGAGAAGTTGAAGATTCTGCTCCTGCGCCGATGTCAGTGTCGTTTGCGTCATTGTTGAGCTAATCGCATCCAGAAAGGCGGTGCGGTTCTGATTAGACGAAGCGAGAGTTTGAAAAGAAGTGGTATCGGTGAAAAGACGGCTATTGCCGGGAAAACGAAGCGCCGTCACGCCCTTGTCGGCAACAAAATCCACAAAGAGTTTAGAAAAACCCAACGATTCAAACGACGCTGTGCTCATAAAAAGAAAATGAAGTGTTTGAGAGAAGATTATTCGTGATGTGATATTGGTACATTTCTCAAGCTTATGGGCATTTACCGACGAATAGTCAGTGCGATACTATGTCGGTATGCTCCGGATTGAACACGGCAAAGATAGGAGCCTGCGGGGAGTGCCTCAGTATTAACGTTCAGCGATTGTTCTCCGGCACTTTGCGTTTCCCGTAGTGTAAGAACTGTTTGCCCAAGAAGATTAACAATATCACATTGTACTTCGTTTGCTGAAGGAAGTGTATAGCGCAATGTTACTTGGTTTGAGGCAGGATTTGGGAAAACTTGAGCGCTGCTTTCTAGCGACATCCCCGAACGGTAATCACTCACCGAAGTAAGCAGCCGTGAGAACGGCACTAACGCCGGGTCACCCAAAAGTGCAATCCGACGCATAAGGTCATCTTGCGGTGGTATGCTTCCTACATAGAGCGCATTTTTCGCATTGATCATTGCCGTACCGACATCAATGCTTGCTGTGGTGGATAATTCTTTGAAAAACAGACGAATGAAAGAATTGTTTTCCGGATAACTGGAGTATCCAGACGAAGCAACGGTCATCACGGCACCGCCGTTCTCAAGAAGCATCATTGCCTCTACAATGGAGGGAGTTTTGGGAATATCGTAATTCTGGCTGCATCCGGCGGTAATCATCATATATGGCTTCCCGTTACGCGCTAGGTTATTCCCAACATCATCGGTGGTAAGGATTCGATATTTTGACCATAAGTCCGGCGATCCATGCCCATAGTACATGACAATCGGTGGTCCGGCACTCATCGCGGCGGTAACTTGTCTGCGAGCATCGGGCTGCTGGGCGATGGACTGATAATTCACAATGTTCATCGTCATTGGCTTGCCCACATTGTAGCGCAAGTAGGAATCTAAAAGAAAAACCTGAGTATCGAAAGCGTCATTATCTTCAGCATCCAAGATAACCGTTGCTCGTGTAGAAAGGTTAAAACCGAGGGAGTTACCGCTTTCCTCAAAAAGACGAATCTTGCCTAGCACGCGCTTAATTTCTGCCGATGTCCGCCCGGGTACACGACCAATAGCTGCTTGTGGTCTGGTATTAAAATCTTCTCTGAATTTATTAACCACATACCATTCATCCATCGGGATAGAGTCTTCGTAGTAGATGTATGGCGGGCGCGTGAAAATATCAATGGTTACCTTCGCTCGATATGCCGGCAGAAGGCTTGTGCTACCGACAAGCATCACGCGCGATGGTCTGGGTTCAGTCCAAAATTGCAGCGTATGGCTCAAGAAAGCGCGAATTGCTTCGGCTTGAGATTGTGGTAGATTTTTGACCTCATTACCAAATTCTTTATTGATTTCTTCCAGCGTGACAATGCGGGTACGAAGTGCTTGATGCGTCCATGAAGTGCGGGATCGCCACTCGGCGTGTACCTGAAGGTCACCGACAAACTGAGATGGAGTGATAATAAGATAATCAACGCGATTGCTAGTGCTACGGAGTGGTTCGGAAGTGGACTGAGCTTCGAGAAGATAGTGTTGCAAAAAGAGGAATACTAAGGTAACAAGCACTCTGGAAGAGCGACAAAGGGGCAGCAGATATTGCATACAAGAACAATTCGGTAATGAAAAGATACGTCAAACAACAAACTTCAAATGCGCCACAAATTTACGGAAAAATGTCCAGACTGAGGCAAGGAATTATCGCCATTGTTGATGTTTGCATTGAAATTCGTATTTTGATTTGTAGCAGAAGCTCTTGAATGACAAACTTACATTTTGGCTCGTATTTTGAGAGTACAATTGACGGAGAATACGGCATTACTTCATAATCGTTTCACAATTCCCTTGACTACAACGTTTTTTTGACCCTCATGGAACAAATTCAAACACTTTCTACCTTACGCGGTCGCGTTGTTTTGCGCGACATTGTTCGTGAATTACGCTATGAAAAGCAAGTAAGCAGCCTTACAACACTGCTCACGTGCTGGCGGCTCTGTGCTTTCGAGCGCGAGGTATATCGGTATAGCAAACGGCAAGTCATTGTCATTCATACATTGGGATTGTTGCGTGGCACGTCATTATGGTTACAGGAAGTCGTTAATCGCTTTTACTTTTCGACCATCAATTCTCTGGTCTATCTAGGAGCCGCTATTTTGCTGGTGTTGGTGAGTGGTTATCGTTTTACTGACCGTGTAGATACTCGTCTCGTGCTGAGTGGCGTGGGATTAGAAGCACTCATGTTGCTCATTCTTTTTGTCGTAATGTTTTTTTCGCCCTCCGACGATATTGAAATGGAAGAGCCGATAGGAGAAAGCGAAGAATCAAGCGAAATCCGAGAACTTATCAGCGAAATCGGTGATATTTCGACAGATTATGCCGGCGCTGGCGCAAGGCTAGAAGCAGTTGTTACGGTATTGTCCGACATTACGGCGCGTCAAGATGAGTTACTCGGCGCTGTCAACGACGTAGCCCGCGCCGTTTCCTTTGCCGCCCACCCACAACCGGAATTTATTGAGACCATGCGCCAAACGAATCTTACTTTGCAAACGTTTCACATGAACGTACAATCGCTTGTGGACGCTACCAATATGCTGCGCCGCGAGGAAATACAGCGAGCAGTACGAGCCGAGGTAGAACGTATTTTGGAACAGCGTGTCCGCGTCTAGTACGAGCCTGATATGCAAACGCTTCCCTTGCGTTTGCCGATGTAGAAGTCGAAGTTCATTATTGAATACTCAATTATGCTTTTTAAGCCTCGGTCTAAGCCATCCGAACGAAAGCGCCGTACACGACGGCAGGTGGAGATTTATTTTGTGCTCTATCTGGCGGCACTCCTTTTGCTTTTGCCCAATAAACGAGAACGCGCGCCGGAATCCGACCCGTCGTTGGTCTATGAATTGCTCAAATCCCGTTTCATTATTGCAGCCGAGCGCCCGACGATGAATTGTCAATTACTTGTCATCGGCGATAGTGTGCGCGTCGTAACGCTGGATTCGGTCAATACAGTTTCCTCAAGCGGCGATGTGGGCGAGGTGCATTACGAGTTTCGTGTCGAAGACGAAACGCAGGGGCAAGTGCTGACCATTTCCTCGCAAACTCCGCAAGTGGGAATATTTATGATGAAGGAAGATGCGCAGCGCAAACTGGCAGAATTTTTTTGGCAGCCTGCCCGCAATGAAAAACGAAGCCGCACCCTCAAAGTATCTGTTATTGGAACGGCAAAACCCGTCATCCCCTCGACTATTACTCGTCCCGATATACGGGAGCGACTTCTGCGACTTCTGAACGAAGAAGGCAGGTTCGATACCGCTCGCACAGAGTTTACCATCAATATTTCGTTCTTAGATGTTGGGCGCTCAATTGCCTTAAATAATATCAACATTGACAGCCTTGTCAATGCAGTACGTAGTTCCTCCGGCTCCGCTGTCTCAGGATTTTCGCAGCCGATTTTTGTCACTAATCGCCAATTTGTACAGCCCCCACCCGGCGAATTTTCTTTGTATGCAGTTATTGAGCGCGTAGAGTGTTTACCGTTTCAACAGTGGGAAAATCAAATTCGTGTCTATGGCATGAATCTGCGCACAGAAGCACGGGGCGACCCAAGAACGGAGATATTGCGAACCGACCGCAATGACGGAACCGGTTCGGCAAACATCGCAGAAGTAGGTAACGACCTTATTCGCGTGACCGGAACAGCACCTACGTCGGGGCTGATGACCATTCGCGTCGTCGTCACTCGTGCTGGTGATGGCAAGCAAAACACGATTGATTTCCCCGTTCGTGCCACACCAATTGTTGCACCTGACATTCCACGCCGTATGTATGCGGGTGTGGCGTATGAATTTGACCCGAAGCTACCGTTTGTAACGAAGCAAGAACTTCGCGCAACGCTTTCGCTGGGCGGTAAAGAGCGCTCAGTAAGTCAGCAAGGTGAAAAATTTACCTTTTCGCCCGATGAAAGCGATATTGGTAAAACCTTCTTGTTTGAACGCTTTGTCGGCGGGAAGCGTGTCGGCGAGGTGTATTATATGAAGGTAGAGGAATTTTCCGCGCCGGAAATTGTGGAAGTCTTCTCGCAAGGAGCTGACGAATTTGTGCGAACACGTTGCTATGGACAAGTGAACGGCACTGACAACCGCGTCACACTGGAAGTAAAAGGAAATCTCAAGGTCACAGAGCGCTTCGGAGACCGCCGCAGCGACCCACCTGCCACATTACAACTCTTCAAACTGAGTAAAGCAGATGCAAGCAAAGCCTACAACGGTACTATTCGCGCCATTGATAGCAAAGGACGAGCATCAATAGCACGCTTCATAAACCGTGATGATTAGATTTGCCCTTGCTTCTTATTGAAACTGCCGCGTTCCGTTTGTTTGAAGTTGATAGCGGAAACCGTAATACCGTGTTTGAGCGGTAATGCTCGGTGTCACTCCGTCTTTATAGTAACTCTGCATTTCCAATTTTGCATATTTTGTCCCGTCGGCTGTGCGCACCACCAGTACAACATCTTTGATAGGCACAATCGTCGTCACGGTGTAGAGATACCATCCTTCGCCACTTTTCGCAGTCAAGGCAAGGTTATCTTCAGCATCGTCAGTCCGATAGCCGCTTGCGGGTGCTTCTTTGAGGGCATCGTATGTCTGGTCGGTCAAACGCTGCATTCCGCCTTGTCCCGTGCGAATTTTCCCGCCATTGACAATAATCGTTGTTTTGCGAAAGCCAATATCCCATTTTGCCGTTGCAGAATCGCTATTAGGAATAATCGTTTGGTTTTGTAAACTCAGCAGCGTAAAACGATCTTCTGAATCGGCATTGAGATTCTTCACTGTCACTGTCGTACCGCTTGTGCTAAATTCTGCCGTTGGTGTGCTGCCGTCACTTGGCTGTTTGCAGGCTGAAAAAAGGCAGCAAGCAAGTATCAATGAAGTACTAATGTACTTGTGTACTTTTGGAATGAGTGTCATGGTTGAACCGTAAAATGAGGTGAAAAATGTCGGTGAAATCTTTGTAAGGTATTGAACGAAATTATCTTGAACTATCTACACAGACAAGAATGTCTGTGCCACGGCATAAAATCTGGCTTGGGTAGCACAGACTGAGCGCCGCGCTCACTTGTCTGTGTTCCGAGTATTACCGTCCAGATGCTTAGGTCTTAAAAATCTCACGTCAAAATTAGAGAAAACTTTTTAATTGTAAAAACACTATATGATAAAACACAAAATAGTTACAGCAACGTTTGATGTTTGGGACTTTCGCAAACTGTCCATGTTTGCTGT
>JANYDO010000417.1 GCA_025363605.1 Candidatus Kapaibacterium sp. | reverse complement strand
TATAAAGTTGCTCAATCGGTTGCCCTTCTGGAGCAAGGAGTCGTACGCTTTTTCGGTACTGCTGAAGAACTCCGCGCAAGTGAAGATAAGGTCGTACGGGAATTTATTGAACGCTACGAGTAAAACCGTGGCTTATTTTGTCTCTTTTGCCATGAGTTTTATAAAATAGCTTATGATTTCTTTCGGTACCGGAACATGACCAATGGCAGGAAGTTCCTCTTCAGAAATATTCGCATAGCCGCTTTTGAGTGCCAATTGTTTGGCGCGTTCCCATTGCGCGAAGTTACCGCCTTTACGCCCCCACAGAGTATCGTTTGCTCCATACAGTGCATGAATAGGGAGGTTTGTACGCGACGGATGCTTGGAAATAAGGGCTTCCTCCACACAGCGTCCGATGTAATTACCCGATACCGGAATAGCAGCAGCCAGGCGCTCCGGACGTGTGAAAATATATGACCACAAAAGATGTGTTCCCGCCTCAAAGCCTGTCATCAAGACTTTTTCCTCGCCCTGATATTCCTTCTGCACATCGCCGATAACCCCCTCCAGTCCTTCGGTGTCAAAGGTACAATTCCCGATTTTTTCAATGTTGTCCCACGTCGCCGGGGTATAAGGGAAAATGGCAGGATCACGCCGACCGGCATTGCCATTAGTCACAATAAATGGTGCAAGAATAATAAAAGGCAAATCTTGACGCGCCGCCACAAAGCGCATTGCATTTGCTTTGTATTCTTTTTCTGCGGCTTCCAGCACAACGAGAATACGCCATTTCTTTGCCGGAGTCCACCCTTTGGGCAACGAAACGTAGTATTGCATCGGATGACCGATGGCTGTTTTGAGTACAAGGTCGTTGGTGCCTTGATGAACGTTTTGTGCGTGTGCGCAAGGGGTGGTGCAAAAGCTCTGCACTACAAGAAGCATTGCTACGGTGAAAACAGGAAGTTTCATACAAGAAAAGTAGATAGTGTTCTTTTTGAGTTGATAAAATGTAGCAAAGCAGTATACTGCCTTGTTTGTCAAACATAATATCAACTGTGTTTGAACACTACCCACACAAAAAAGAAGTGAAAAAAAGGTTCACATTCAAGAGGCGTGTTTATGCGCCAAAATATGCGGGAATTAAAAAAACTTTTCTGCGAAAAAAGCCAGAAAAATACGCACAACAATCAAGATTTAGTGCGCTCCACCGACTGCCGCGTCGTGGTCAATTCCTTGCGCTTTCAGAACGCGCTGCGTTTGCAGTGTATAGAACGCCAAGTATGCAAAGCAAATAACCGTTACCCAGTACGACGCATGGATATTCACGTTGTCTGCAATCAAGCCTTGAAGTGGTGGGATAATTGCACCGCCCAGAATCATCATAATCAGGAATAATGAGCCTTGCGAGGTGTATTTACCCAAGCCCGCGACCGACATTGCAAAAATGCAGGGCCACATAATGGAGCAGCACAGACCACCGCTAATAAAGGCAAACGTAGCCACCGTGCCTGTGGTGAACAAGCCTACAAGCATTGCCAGAATTGCCAGCGAAGTAAAAATCAGCATTGTGCGAGCGGGTTTGTCTTTGCTCAGGAAAAAGCCGATAATCTGCACGACGATACAAACCGCATAAATGTAGAGGTTGCTTACGTCGTTGCCATTGAGCGCATTTGCACCCAAAATCACGGCAAAGCCGACAAACGGCACAACAACAGTGAGGATTTGTTTTGTGGTCTTCGACATATCAAAAACCGCAATAGCGCCTGTCCAGCGCCCAATCATCAGGCTTCCCCAGTAGAGCGAGATAAATTGCGCTATTTGGGATGCTTTGTAGCCCCCGAATTCGGGCAATGCCAAGAGCGCTCCCAAATTGCTTTGAATCGTTACTTCCACGCCGACGTACACGAAAATTGCCGTCATGCCAAGCACGAGTTGCGGGTATTTCAGGGCGCTGCCGCCTTTTTCGATATGCTCATCGTTCGTGATGGTCGGCAAATTGGAAAACTGAAAAAATAGCGCGACAGCCGTAAACAGAACCGCCAGACCAATATACATTTTCACTACTGAAGCCAGCTCCACAACGACGTTCTGAGCGCCAAGCGAACCAAAAAGAATCACACTTACGACGATGGGTCCGACGGTCGTGCCGAAGGAATTCACACCGCCACCGAAGTTCAACCGATGCGAACCCGTCTCCGGTGCTCCAAGCGCAATGGCAAAGGGCTGCGCACACGTCTGCTGAATAGAAAAGCCCAGCGCAATAGCAAAAAACGACGCAAGAATAAACGGATACGAACCTACATTCACCGCCGCAATCATCAGCACGGCTCCGGCGGCAGAAAAGAGCAAACCATAGATGATACCACGCTTGTAGCCGATTTTGTTCAAAATGTCAATGCCGGAAATTTTTTCGGCAAGATAAATAATCAGCGAACCCATGAAATAGGCGAAGTAGAACGCAAGATCAATAAGCTGCGATTGGAACTGCGAAAGCTGGAAATGCGACTTGCAAAACGGTATAAATACGCCGTTGGACGCGGCAAGGAATCCCCAAAAGAAAAATACCGTAACAAGGGTCAAAAACTTCGGCATATCGGTCGAGGGCTGCGATGACAATGCTCTCTGAGCTGTGGCTGTGGACATGGTTTCTCCTGAACTGATGATAAAATAAGGTAATTCTTTCAAGCCTTGAATTCAAGAACACAATATCAAAAAAAATCCGTGAAAATCCGCTCTTTCCGTGCAATCCGTGTCCAAAAAATCTCCTAACCACATCACTTCCGAAACTGTGCCGTTTTCCACTCTGCAAAGAGATGTTTCACACTATTGCGTTGATATTTTCCCGTGGAAGTGACGGGCAGTGCGTCCGTGAACACGACTACTTTCGGTGCTTTACTGAAAGGCATCGCAGCAAAGCAATACTCCAAGATAGCATCTTTGCTTGCTTGAGGCGAAGCAGGAATTACCAGCGCTCCGACTTCCTCGCCGTAAAAATCATTCTCAAATCCCACGCAAATACCCGCCTTCACGCCCGGAGCCTGCGCCAACACTTCATCAATTTCGAGCGGCGCAAGATTTACCCCGCCGCGAATAATTAACTCTTTCAGCCTTCCGGTGATAAAAAAGTATTCGCGCCCCGCAGCATCCCGTTTGAAAAAGCCCTCATCGCCACTACGGAACCAGCCATGTGCAAAGGTTTTCTCGTTTGCTTCGGGATTTTGATAATATTCCTTCATCACGTTTGCGCCACGAATGACTATTTCGCCGCGCTCTATCTCTGCAAGAGCATTGCCATTGTCGTCGTGAATTGCCATTTCGTTGGCAGCCACCGGAACGCCGATGCTTGGGAAGCCATAGTCTTGCATCCAGTGACGATGCTCTTCCTCGCTCAAGTCAATGGGCAAATAACAGGAATAGCACGTCGTCTCGGACAGCCCGTAGCCGTGCAAAATCCGCAGACCAAACGCCGATTCAAATTGCCCTGCAAGCGAGCATGTGAGCGGTCCTGCACCGCAAACAAGATAACGCAATGTCTCCGGCACTATTTGAGGCGTGGTCTTATTCGCTTCCAGTAAAAATGCCAACAGCGTCGGCACAACCGACACAATATGGACACCTTCCGCCTCCACACGCTTGAAAAAATGTTCCGTTTGAAATTTTCGATTCAGTACCGTCGAAGCTCCGGCAAGCATCGGCGTTGTGTGCGTGACAATCGTGCCGTTCACGTGATGCACGGGCAGGACGCACATGAGGCGCGTCGTAGCGTCAATGCCGTGCCACTGGGCGATTGCCTCCGAATCGGCAAGGATATTGCGCTGCGTTAGTACAACACCTTTCGGATGCCCTGTTGTACCACTTGTATAAACAATAAAACACTCGTCATCAAGCTGTGAATCGGTTTCTGTGGGGTTGTACGGAGGCAAGTCTTTGCACATATCATGCAAACCGCCTTCTGTCGTAATGTCGTCGAAAACCCGTACCATTGTAACATTCTCAGCCAGAAGCACCGAAACTCTCTGCACGTAGTCTTCGCGGCAAAAAAGCGTTTTTGCGTTGGAATTAGAAAGAATATAGCGCAGGCGCTCATCGTCTTCACTCATGTTCAGCGGCACAACGCATAAGCCCATAAGCCACGCAGCGAAGTATTGCGCAATCGTGTCGGGGTGATTATGCGCTGCCGTAGCAATGCGGTCTCCACGCTTCAAGCCTAGAGAATGAAGCAATGCCGCTACTTTCCGCACTGTGCCGATAAAATCTCGATAGCTATATTCAGTGCGATTATTGTGGTCGTCGTAATAAATTAGGAAGGTTTTGTCTCCATTGGTACGCTCTTGATATGCCAAGAGTTTCGCAATGGAGCGGTATGGAAGTGGGTACGATTCGGGAGCAAGACCACGCACGGTTTGCGCAGCATACATTTTTTCGGCAAGCGTTGTAGCAGTGAGCGTCATAGCAATCACGGAACAAGATTGGGGTTAAAAACAAAAGATGTAGTCTATTATTACAATGGACTACATCTCAGAAAATATTCACAACCGATTTCTAGGAACTGGGCAGAGGCGGCAGCGACTTGAGTTTTTGCCGCAGCGCCAAGAGGACTTTATTGGAACGCTCTATTTGATGCGGTGTGCGGAGTTGCCTATTGGTAATGCGCTCAAAGGCAAGCTGCGAACAAATCAGCGCAATCAAGTATTCTTCGGCAGTTTCGTGGTTACGGAAAGGCAGTTCAATATACGTCTCCGGTATATTTCCGGCTTTTGCTTCGGCGGCAAGCTCTTCACGAATGGAAATATGTTCGTACTTCATAGAGCGCGAAAAAGCATAGCACATAGCGCCAAATGCCAGCAGAACCAAGATAAAACCGACGGTGTTGAAACCTGACGATGTGGAACTGATAAAATAGTTCCAGCCCATATGCAGAAGAATCGCCGGAACAATGCCGTAAAAAACCATGCGCGTAGGAATGTCGCCATAGCGCCAACGCCCGAAGCCTAAGAACGCGGCAAACACGGACGACGAGAGTGCGTGCATAATGGCAGAGAAGAACGTCCGATAGATAACAAGCGTTATCCAGCCTTCATCCACTGCGGCATTTTGAATGAAATAAATCAAATTTTCTGCGGTCGCAAAGCCAAAGCCAACAGCCGAACCATAGACAATACCGTCGGTTACGTTGTTAAATTCTCGTATGCCGACGCTAATGCCAAAAACGGAGGCTTTAAGAGATTCCTCAATGATAGGACCAAGAAAAGCCATCCCAATAAGCAAAAGAACTCTCTTGTCGGCGGCGAGGGTAGTGTCAGCAAGCGACATACCCGAAACGCCAAACCAGTTGAGTATTTGACCGTTCAAAAGCGCAGAACCGCTCACGGCGATAATTGCTCCCCAGAGGAAGTGGAACGACATCAGCCAAAGGGGTTCGGGGTCGTACTTGTCCAAACGGCGCACGACGTAGAGAAAGAGCAGCATCGGGATAACTGCACACGGAAAGGCAAGAAGAACTTTGAGTCCCATAACACACCGCCCAAGCCTAGTGAAGAGATGAAAGAATCAGGAATTGCCGTAAAATATAATCGTAAAATACGATAATGTGGACACACGAAAAATACAAATTTTGGCAAGCAAAACCACGAGGAATTGTCAGGTTTCTACCAATTTTGTCGAAACTCCGGCAAAATAACCGTCCGCAGTTTTGCCAATGACGTACACGTCAATATTGACCGTACCGACGCGATAGACCGAAATATCCGTCAGCAAATCATCTAGGGTGTCTTGCAAAGTCGCAAAGCGGTGGGCGGTTTCGCGCTCGCTGTCGTCGAACCATTCTTCGACGTGCTCTACCGGCGCAAAGAAATCGCCAAGTTCCATGCCGTCCACAGGCGTGTTGCGGTCATGGCGCGTGGCAAGCAGCAGCTTGTCTATGGAAAAATCACGCATTGTTTCCCACGCAAACGGGACAAAAGGCGCATCTGTTTCGCTAGGGTAGAGCAACCCCGTAGCGACTGTATTCAACTGATTCAACAGCACTTCAGGTGAAACGTTCATAAGTATTACTTCAATGATAACACAGAAAATCTACGAACAGCTGGCTCCTTCAAGATTCCTCCTCTGAGCTTCGTTCGCGGTCAAAAAATCTATTTGCGTAACTTAGTCAGAAATCTTCAAAAGTTCTACATCAAAAATCAATGTCGCATTCGGCGGAATCGCGCCTGCAATACCGCGTGGTCCATATGCAAGATTGCTCGGAATAATCAGGCGGCATTTTTCGCCTTGCTTCATCAACGCTACACCTTCGTCCCAGCCTTCAATCACTTGACCAACGCCAAGTTTGAAGGTGAACGGCTCGTCTCTATCTACCGACGAGTCGAATTTTACGCCATTTTCTAAAACGCCTGTGTAGTGGACAGTGACGCGCTGACCTGTTTTCGGCGTTGCGCCTGTGCCGGGGTGAAGTTCTGCATATTGCAGTCCTGATGCGGTTTTGATGGTATCCATTTGTTGTACTTTTTCCAGCTTTGCAATGTCCCGCACAGGCTTCCGACAAGAAGCAAGCACGAAACCAGCAAGAATGCTGAGAGTGAGAGAAAGAATGATTTTTGTCGTCATGATGCTCGTTTCTGCAAAGGAGTACGAACGCAAGTTCGTACAGGAAAATATCGCCCAAATGCTTGATTTGTGCTCCAGCGAAGCGGAGTGAGATTTTATACGGCTTTGCCTTGATGCGTCACCGCAGCACCGATAAAACTTACAAAAAGCGGATGTCCGCCCACGGCAACCGACTTAAATTCGGGATGGAACTGGCAGCCCACGAACCACGGGTGATTGGGCAATTCCACCATTTCCACCAAACGTGCGTCCGGCGACACGCCGCTAATAATCAAGCCGCCTTGCTCCAATTCCTCACGAAAATCGTTGTTGAACTCGTAGCGGTGGCGGTGGCGCTCGCGGATGATTTGCGATTTGTAGGATTCAAACGCCTTCGTGCCTTCCTTCAGTACGCAGGGATACGAGCCAAGTCGCATCGTACCGCCCTTGTTCGTAATGCCGCGTTGGTCGGGCATGAGGTCAATGACATTGTTTTTTACTTTCTTAAATTCGCCCGAATTAGCATTGGTCAAGCCACAAACATTCCGCGCAAACTCAATAACAGCGCATTGCATACCGAGACAAATCCCGAAAAAGGGGATGTTGTTTTCGCGGACGTGCTGAATCGCCAAAATTTTTCCTTCGATGCCCCGCGAACCGAAGCCCGGCGCAACGATGATTCCATGCGTGTCCGAAAGCACTTCGGCGGCAATTTCCGGCGAGGTGATTTTTTCCGAATCTATGTATTTCACTTCCACCCGAGCATTGTTCATCGCTCCGGCGTGCGTGAGTGCTTCCAAAATACTTTTGTATGCGTCCTGATGCTGCACATATTTGCCCACAAAGCCAATAGTAATGCGGGTTTTGGGTTTTTTGACACGCTGCACAAATTTTGCCCATTCCGTAAGCGTGGGCTTGGATGTGCGTTGGATATGGAGTTTGCGCACCACCGCATCATCCAGCTTTGCCTTTGCGTAGTGCATCGGCACTTCGTAAATTGTCTCGGCATCAAGTGCTAAAATTACGGCATCTTCATCTACATTACAGAAAAGCGCGATTTTACTTTTTACATCTTTTTCTAATTCTTCTTCGCACCGGCACACGAGAATATCAGGCTGTATGCCGTATTCCATGAGCATACGCACGGAATGTTGTGTGGGCTTTGTCTTCACTTCGCCCGCAGCCTTAATGAAAGGAACATACGTGAGGTGAATGAAGAGAGCATTCGTGCGCCCTTGCTCTAAACCAAGCTGCCGTGCAGCTTCCAGAAATGGCATGGATTCAATATCGCCGACTGTGCCGCCAAGTTCAATCAGCACAACATCGAATTTTTTATCGAACGTAGTCATGCGGCGCTTGATTTCATCAGTGATGTGCGGCACGACTTGAACGGTTTTGCCCAAATATTTCCCCTGACGCTCGCGCTGAATTACCTCAAAATAAATTTGCCCTGTACTAACGCTGTTCTGGCGGGTGACGGGTGCTTGCACGAAGCGCTCGTAATGCCCCAAGTCAAGGTCGGTCTCTGCGCCGTCGTCGGTGACATAGACCTCACCATGCTGATACGGGTTCATCGTCCCCGGATCAACGTTGATGTAGGGGTCGAATTTCATAATCGTTACCGAAAGCCCGCGCTCTTTGAGCAATAGCCCCAGCGACGCTGAGGTGATGCCCTTGCCAAGCGAGGAAAGAACACCGCCGGTAATGAAAATATACTTGGTCTTTTTTACTTTAGCCGCCATGATGATAGTCCCTTGTGTGGTGTTCTGATGCAATGAAGAAGTGAAACACAAAGGCACAAACTTAGTAAAAATTTCCCAAAAAATCGTATTTTTCCTCTGCGCTACCGTTCAAGTGCAGTCCGCCTCTGCATTGAACGACCTTTGTGGCAACTTCCATCGTATAGTCACTCTTCCTTTCACATCCTTTTCCCCAAACCCGCATGAAAGCTGTACAATTCGATACCGTCGGCGAACCCGCTCAGGTACTCACGCTGCGTGATATTCCGCAGCCCACGCCCCAAGAAGGCGAAATTCTCGTGCGCGTGAAGGCACGTTCTATCAACCCATCCGACCTTGCATTTATTCGCGGTCAGTATGGAATTCGCCCAAAGCCGCCATGTGGAGCGGGTTTTGAGGCAATGGGTGTTGTGGAAGCGCTCGGCGCAGGTGTGGATTCGGCAAAAATTCCCGCCGGAACGCGCGTCTCGTTCACTGCCCTCACCGGCACGTGGCAAGAATATGTCTGCATCCCTGCCGCTACGGTTATTCCCTTACCCGACGGAATTAGTGACGAAGTGGGAGCGCAAATGTTCGCCAACCCAGTGTCAGCGTGGGCAATGCTTCACGAATGTAATTTGAAGGCAGGCGATTGGCTTCTGCTCACGGCGGGCGCTTCGACCTTTAGCCAACTCGTTCTGCAACTCGCTGTCGAGCAAGGAATCAAGGTAATATGCACCGTCCGGCGCGACGATTTCACCGAACATCTTACAAAACTTGGTGCGGCGGCGGTGGTCAACACGGCAAAAGAAAGTTTACAGCAGCGTGTCAAAGAACTGACAGGACGCGGCGCAAATGCTGCTCTGGAAGCAATAGGCGGTACGGCAGGCGCAGAAGCGGTAGAAAGTCTCACGCGGGGCGGGACGATGCTGGTCTATGGAATGCTCAGTTCGGAAAATATTCCTCTCAATAGCGGTATTCTTATCTTCAAACAGTTGACCGTGCGCGGCTTCTGGCTTACCGAATGGATGAAAACGACCGATGCGACTACACAGTACAAAGCCGCATCAACACTCATCAAACTCTTCGCAAGCGGAAAACTGAACGTTACGATTGATGCCACCTACGTGCTGGAAGATTTTATGAAAGCAATTACTCATGCAGAGCAGCAGGGGCGCGGCGGTAAAGTAATTATTGTGGGATGATTGTCGTGCATCTCTTCGCAAGCCCATGAACATTCACTTCCAAAGCTTAAACAGCCTACTGTCTTCATTCTCTTTAATAAAATGCACAAAGAATTATGAGTAGTAAGGCTGTTTACCATTTTTTTGATATTTTTCTAGCTTGATTTTTTCAGCTATCAAAGCAAGGCAAAATGACCAATTCTCAACATCTTCATACAGCCGATATTGTCTGCAGCGACGGCGTTCCGATGACAAAAGCAGAACGAGCAGTGATTATGCTGCACGGGCGCGGTGGCACGGCGGAGGACATTCTTTCGCTGGCAAAATTTTTCCAACAGCACGACGTTGGGGCGCAGCGCACGGCGTTCCTTGCACCGCAAGCAACGGATAATACGTGGTATCCGTACTCGTTTCTTGCGCCGATTGCATCGAACGAACCCGGCTTTTCATCAGGTCTGGGCGTTATTCAAACGCTTTCGGAAGCCGCCATGCGAGCAGGTATTGCACCGGAAAATCAATACTTTCTGGGCTTCTCGCAAGGTGCGTGTTTGATGCTGGAGTTTACATTGCGCCATGCCCAGCGCTATGGCGGCATCTATGCTTTTAGCGGCGGTATGATTGGTCCTGATGACGACGGCACGCCACGCGATTACGAAGGAAATTTTGCCGGAACGCCTGTGTTTATGGGCTGCAGCGACCGCGACCCGCATATCCCGAAAGAACGATTTTTGGAGACCGCCAGCCTTCTGGAGCGGTTGGGCGCAAACGTGACAGCACAACTATACCCGAATATACCGCACACGATTGTGCAGGAAGAAATCACCATCGCGCAACAACTTTTTAATATAAATCCCTTGAAAGCCTGAACTATGCTGAATGTAGCGAACATTTTTACGATTGTGTTGGTGCTGAATGTACTCTGGTTCGGCGCTGCCTTTTGGTATTTTAGCATAAAATCCACAAGTGCCGCGAAGATACTTGCTCCGCGCACGGAGCGGGAAAACGTTTTGTTTCCAACGTTGGCGTGGAGTGCAAAGTTTTTGGGTGGAATGAATCTCGCGTTTTCGGTCTTTGCGCTTGCGCTTCTCTTCACGCGCTCCCTCTTTCCCGACGCGAGGCAGAATGCGGTCTTTATGCTCATTTTTGCACTGGCTCATTGCACTCAGTTTGCATTCAATGTTCCTTTAGCTCTTGCGGAAAGAAAAGCCCAAAAGCCCCTTTGGCAGGTGCTTCAGGGACCAATGCGCTTTATTTTTATTGTGGACGGAACGCTGACCATTGCAAATGTGGGCTGCGGCATTGCCTTCCTACTTCTTTGATTACTTCTTTGATTTTTAGCACATCACCAGAAAGAAATCACCATGAACCGCGACATAACCAAAACCTACACCAATGGCGAAATTACGGTCGTCTGGAAGCCGAGCGTCTGTATTCATTCAACCGTGTGCTTCAAAGGTTTGGGCGAGGTGTTCGACCCCAAAGCCCGTCCGTGGGTGAATGTGAGCAGTGCTGCCTCCGAGCACATCACCGCGCAAATAGACAAATGCCCGTCGGGAGCGCTTTCCTACTACCGGAACGACGCGCTTGAGGGCGAAGCCAAAACGGTACAAGCAGAATCTATCGTGGAAGTCATGCCCAATGGTCCGCTTCTCGTCTATGGCAATCTGAACGTCAAAGACAGCGCGGGCAACACCGTCCAGAAAAACAAAGTGACCGCATTCTGCCGATGCGGCGGCTCAGGAAATAAGCCGTATTGCGATGGTACACATACGAAGATTGGGTTTCAGGGGTAGAGTTATTACGAGTAGGAGAATGTCAGTACAAGGCAGTTCGCTTCGGAACACCAACATAATACAAATCATAACCGCCCTTTCCGCCCGGACGATTCGAGGAAAATATCATAAAATTGTTGTTGAAGCCGTAAAAATCCTTGAGGACTGGGCGATATTCGTCGTAACGAGTATTGATGCGCTCTCCGAAATTCACGGGCTGAGACCAACGACCATTTTGCCAAAGCGAATAATACAAATCATAGCCGCCAAACCCGCCTGGGCGATTCGATGTAAAGACCAGCGTATTGCCCGAAATAAACGGGCATTTGTCATCATATTGCGAGGAAAGTACAGTGTCTTTACGTACATCCAGCGCAGCACCATTTTCAAGTTTCGCTAGAACCGATGCGCCTTGCAAGGCAACGCTATACACATCAAACGTTCCGGCGCGATTTGAGCAAAAATACAGTGCGGAGGAATCTTGCGTGAGTGTGGGATAAGCATCGTCAGCACTGGAATTAACAAACGTTACCGGACGCGGTTCTCTAAAGGTCGTGCCGATATTGTGCGTAAATTTGATGTCTAAATTTCCTTCTGCATTATTCGCAAACATCACAATGTAGCCATCGGAGCCGTATGATGATGAGGCATAATACCGAGAGCCTTGCAGGATAATGTACGGCCCCAATTCGTCGGCGGTGCGCGTATTTATCACATCCAGCGCAAAATTCAAGTCTTGTCCACCTCTGGATGTACCATATCGCAAACTCGTATTTTCAGCAACGACAAGGATGCTGGTTCTTCTATCCATTCTCACAGACAAAATTTTGTCTATGATGTCAAAGTCTGTGCCGTTGCGGCGATTGGAAGAAAAATAGAGAGGAAATACATCACCTAAAACATCAGGGTAGGCGGAGTTGTAATCATCAAACGGGGAGTTTATATCACCAAGATTGATGGGGTTTTCGGGGAAAACATTTGCTCCGGTGAGAATTGGATCGTTAATAATTATATTGGGGCATGAGGTCAGCAAAAGCGTACTGAGTACGCCACAGAGCCATACCATGCTCATAAGCATTCGTTGGGAAAATCGCATAGAATCTCCTTTGTCAAAAAAACAGATAGAAAAATACTTACAGCACTCGCATCATTGGCTCTGTATCATGCACCGCAGCATCGCCCTTGTAATAGACCCGCTCCAGAAATAGTCCGCTTGGCGGCGCAGTAAGCGTGGCGGGAATGCCGGAGGCGCTCTCGAAAAATTCGTGTACATTGCCGAGCGTCATTTTGCCACGCCCAACTTCGGTGATAACGCCGACCATTTGCCGAACCATTTTCCAGAGAAAGTGCGAGCCGCGAATCCGCACCAAAATTAGGCTGCCGGACTCTTCCATGCTGAATTCTTCAATGCTCGTCGTGGTAGATTTTTCGTCGGGGTCGTCGGCGGTGAAGGAGCGAAAATCGCGCTTTCCGGTGAAAATGGCTGCTGCTGCCCGCATTTTTTCTATTTCCAACGAGTCTTTCACCCACCACACAAAGCGCTTTGCAAAAGCACTTCGGCGGCGCGAAATCTGATAGACGTATTGCCGCGAAAGCGCGTCGTAGCGTGCGTGGAAGTTTTGATGTGCTTTGTCAATGCGCAAAATATTGATGTCGGCAGGAAGTTCGTCATTGATTTTCATGCGTAAGATTTGCGGCGCAAGTTGCGTCCGCACCTCCAAATGCGCCACCTGACCAAGTGCATGAACGCCAGCATCGGTGCGCCCTGCACCATAAACCTCGAACTCACGGGACTTCGTCACCGCTTCCACAGCCTTGATAATATCGCCCTGCACTGTGCGGGCATTATTCTGGACTTGCCAGCCGCTATAGCGCGTCCCCTCGTATTCCAGCGTCATTTTGAACCGCGCCATTTATCGTCCTTTTGTTGGTGTTGGGAGTGCGTAGGTTGCACCGGAAGGTAAAATGCTCAGGCGCACGTCATCTGCCGCCAGATTACCGCTTTTGTCGGTACGGATATTTTTTGCTTTGCGAGCATCGAAAATTTGCACGGTTGCGTCGCCAAGCACTTCAAAGGTGTTGTTTGGCTTGACAATAATGCACGTCGCTTCGTCAATGCCCACGCCCACAAGTTCAGGATGTTCCAGCACGAGCGTCAGCAGACGATTTTGGCGCTTCCGCTTCACGAAATGCTGGTCAATAATCACCGAGCGCACAAAACCAAATCCGTCCGCCGTAACGATGTTGCCCTTGCGCACCATGCTATACGCATTGACGGTATCTTTGCTAATGGCTTCATCGCCCGTGAGCATAATGTGGCTTTGCACGGCAGCACCGGCACTTGTACCCGATAGTACGCCGCCCTTGCGATAGACATTCCAGATAGCTTCTAATGCTTTCGTCCCACGCAGCGCTGCCATAAGCCTGTTTTGGTCGCCGCCAGAGAAAAACACGCCCGTTGCGGCGTTGATTTTGGCAATATTGGAATCGGCATTGGCGCTTACGGAATCGCAGATAATAAAATCAACATTGGAAACCCCCAATTTGAGAAGCTGCTCGCGCTGCGCCTTGGCGGTTTCAAGCATTTCACTGCTTGCCATCGGCACAATGAGCATCCGTGCTTTTTCGCCACCCGCAAGCGCGATGATTTTCTTCATCACTGCTTCCGGACGCGCTCCGCCGCCGATGATGACTAAATGACCTTTGGGCGCAGGAGTTTTAGATGCAGAAGCTTTAGGCGCAGAAGCTTGGGCAAATGCTTGTGCCGTGAGCGCAACGAAAACAAAAACAATGTGGTTAAACTTCATAATTCCGTAATAAAAATGGCTTGATAATTAGGCTAGCGAGACAAAGTTACGCAAAAACTTTTAGACAGTGAGCGCAGTTTGCAAGAAAGAATTGAGAAAAGACGCAGTAAAAATTACGCAAACATCTTTTGCACTTTCTTCAGCCCGCGTACCAACACATCAATTTCTTCTTTGGTGTTGTAGAAAGCAAACGAAGCGCGGCACGTCGCCGGAACGCCGAAACGCTTCATCAGTGGTTGTGTGCAGTGATGTCCTGTGCGAATAGCTACGCCGTCGTTGTCGAGGATTGTTCCCACGTCGTGCGGGTGAATATCACCCGATGGGTTTCGCAACATGAAGGAAATCACACTTGCTTTTTCCCGTGCCGTGCCGATAATCCGCACACCGTCCAAGCTCATAAGCGCTTCTGTGCCGTAGGCGAGAAGTTCTTGCTCATAGTCTGCAATCGCAGACAATCCGATGCCACGCACGTACTCTAACGCCGCTCCAAGCCCGATAATACCTTCCACGTGCGGCGTTCCGGCTTCAAACTTGAAGGGGATTTCGTTATACGTGGTTTTCTCAAAACTCACCGAACTAATCATTGCGCCGCCGCCGTGATAAGGCGGCATTGCTTCCAAAAGAGCAGCTTTGCCGTAGAGAACACCGATGCCGGTCGGACCAAAGATTTTATGTCCCGAAAATGCAAAAAAGTCAGCATCCAATGCTTGCACATCTACTGCTTCGTGCGGAACAGATTGTGCGCCGTCCACAAGCACCACTGCGCCGCGCTCGTGCGCAAGAGCAATAATGCGTTCTATCGGATTCACCGTGCCGAGCGTATTAGAAATATGGGCTATAGCGACAAGTTTTGTGCGGTCGGAAAGAAGCTGTTCGTATTCTTCCATCACGAGTTCGCCGTCGTCATTTATCGGAATCACGCGCAATTCAGCACCTTTGCGGGCGCAGAGCATTTGCCACGGCACGATATTGGAATGATGTTCCATGCCGGAGATGATGATTTCATCACCTTTCTGAATACCATACTCGCCAAAGGACGTAGCGACAAGATTGATAGCTTCCGTCGTACCGCGCACAAAGATAATCTCACGGTCTTCGGCAGCATTGATAAATGCTTGCGCCGTGCGCCGTGCCGCTTCGAGTGCAGATGTCGCTTGCTGACTCAGAAAGTGATTACCCCTATGAACATTACTATTCATCGCACGGTAGTAATGGTCAATGGTTTCGATGACCTGACGCGGCTTTTGCGACGTGTTAGCGTTGTCCAAGTACACAAGCGGCTTGCCGTGAACGCGCTCCGAAAGTATCGGAAAATCTGCACGAAGCGTTTGCACGTCGAAATCCACTGTTGATGCGGTATTCATAGCAAAGTCAATTTCTGAATGGTGAATAATAAATTGCTCCAAAGCCTTGTCAAATCAAAGAATATCAATGCGGAGCAATGTTGACGGTGGCAACTTCCAGACCATAACGTAAGCCAATACTCACAGAAATCGGCTGCACATTCATCGTTCTTAAGCCTGCGAGCGGGTCTTTGCCTATGATATTAAAATTGTCAGGAATCTGACGGAGCGGCAACATACGCACAAGCTGAGTCATTGTCATAGCGCCCTGCACATAGAGCGTTAGAGTGCCTTCGCCAAGTGGTAACGTCGCCACGCCAATATCAGCGGCAAGTTCTGTAAAAAGCAGCATTCGGTCATTGGGCAAGGTGTATTGAGAGAGCTGCCCGGTCGGAAGCTGTGCCGTACCGTTCACTTCAAATACATCCACCGTTGAAGTATAGGTGGCGCGAAGAGGCACACCGGTACGGAGGAGTAAAGAAAATTCCGGCAACCCAAAAAATTTATAGAACCGCAACCCCAGCGCTGCGCTTGCATAGAGCGCATTAGCACTCATCATAAAATCGTTGGTAGGTTTTCCGCTAAAAATATCATACGAAATGCTTCGCGCTGCAAAATTGAGGAGTCCGATATTCAGCACTGCTGCTGCATCCTTGTTGTGCGTTATGGAGTACAGTGCCTCCACGCCCACATCCGGCAGATTGGCAAACATGAAATCGCCGCGCGTCAGCGCAGTAAGGGAAGAATTCCATCCGCCGCGTTCCGCCACATAGCCACCAATACTGATATTTCCTTGTGCCGACAATGAGTGGGTAGCCACTACTGCTACCAGCACACAAGCGATCAGCAAATGAATTGTAGAGAATTGTTTCATCACAACACCTCACGAATGAACAGCAAACGTACCGTCTGCATAATGAAAGAACTACTGTAAGTCGTCAAACTCAAGATACAAGGATTTGTCCACTTTGAGTAGCATTTTTGTTGGTTCTACGGTGCTTTCTGCCATGAAGTTACCACTCTTGAGCGGAATATTTTTTTGCCGGAAGGTGCAAAGTGTATAGCCAAGCGTTTTGAACGCTTCGGCAGGTATTGGCACATTTTTCAAGGTGAGAATGTGGTCGAAGTCAGGCTTTGCGGTAATACAATGTGCGGCGTATTGTGCAGAAGCATCGCCAAACACGAGATATGACGCACTCTCGCTCCGCTTTTCCTGCAGATCGAATTTTTTTTGATAGACAATACGCTTGATGCTTACCGTAAACTTTTCGCTTATCGGTTTGCCGCCGCGCTCGAAATGCCCCGCATATAGTTCCGCCGTAAATGGTCGTGGATTGGCGAGCATTTCGGGTAACACAAACACCTCCGGCACAAGCGTATAGACGGTCTGGCGCGGGTTCGCTTTGAGACTTTTTCGGTACGCACTGCGCACGTCGCCCGGGATTTCAATTTCCGCAAGAACCTGATAGTCGTGCGGCGTGTGGAAGATTGGCAAATGGGAAACATATATTGTAGGCGACTTCACACCGCCAAAAAACAACATTCCATGCACCGAAGGCTTGTCAGGCGCACCAGTGCTATGGTGCTGGACAAAAGCTGGCAATACAACGAATACTAATGCGACGATGAAATAGGCAGAGAGGCGCATATTGGCTTGTGATTGATATGATTTGCCAGTTTGTTTACATACCCGATTGTAATGTGAGAATTTGCTCGATGTCCTGTCGTAATCGTGGAATGTGGTTTTGTGCGATTTGCCAAACTTCTTCCGCGTCTATGCCGAAATAATCATGTGCCACCATATTACGAAAACGCTTGATTCTACTCCATGGAATATAGGCATATCGGTCTTTACACTCATCCGAAAGACGTATCACACATTCGCCGATAACGAGAAAATTCATCAAGACCGCATCATAGCTTTTTGCATCAGCGTACCACGAATCTACATCACTGAAAGGAGCAATAAAAGCACGTATCTTCTCCGATGCTTGTACAATCTCTTGAAGAATACGCCAATCATGTTTTGCTATGTTGCTTGATTCAAACATACATCGCTTCACCTAAAATAGTTGAGCGATAGAGAGACTTGATATATTTTTCACGGCATATATCCACCTTCACACCAAGCATTGATGCTATGTAGAGGCGAAGTGCTTCTTTGCGTTCCCATAATTCAGGAGTATTGGGAGCAAATTCTACAACAACATCTATATCGCTCGCATCCGTCTGCTCGTTTCGTGCAAACGAGCCGAAAATGCCAAGTTTTACAACTCCAAAACGGCTCTCAATTTCAGATTTGTGAGCACGTAGTGATTCAATAGCTTGTGATTGTGTAAGCATAACAATATCCTTTCGTAAAAATCATAAACGCTCTGAGGCTTCAAAAAGAAGTCGCAGAGCGGTTGGATTGGATTGGATACATTTTCCAATGATGGCGTATTACACTAATTCCTGATGCAGACGCTCTGCAATGATGGTTTCCAAGCGCTCTCGGAGCGGTTCTAAGCCAATCTTTTCGGTGATTTCTCCCGCAAATGCGTACAAAAGAAGCGCTTGAGCCTGCTCTTTGTCCAGCCCACGTGCGCGGAGATAAAACACTGATTCATCGTCGAGCTGACCGGCGGTGCAGCCGTGACTGCACTTCACGTCGTCGGCAAAAATTTCCAACTGCGGTTTTGTGTTGACCGTTGCATGAGGCGACATCAAGATATTGCGATTAGACTGATACGCCAGTGTTTTTTGAGCATCGGCACGAACCATAATTTTGCCATTGAACACGCCCGTCGAGCGGTCGTCCATGATGCCTTTGTAGAGTTCGTTGCTGGTGCAGTGCGCTACGGCGTGGTCGGCAAGCGTGTGGTTGTCCACAAGCGTTTTGCCATTGACCAAATACAAACCGTAAAAATGTGTATCTGCGCCCTTGCCTGCAAGTACAGCACTAAGATTATTCCGCACAATACCGCCCGAAAGCGTGACGACGACAGTGTTCAAGACGCTCGTTGCTTCCTGATGCGCATAGAGAGCGCCAATGAAATGGGATTGCTCTACGTCGTTCTGGATTTTGTAATGATGCAAACGCGCATTATCTGCCAGCACGACCTCGCTCACAACATTGGTAAAACCAACATTTTCGCCCGTAGCGAGTGTGTGAGCGCTTTCTACGATGGTCGCCTCCGCATTTGCACCCACCACAATCAGGTTTCGTGCGGGGGCGAAGGTGCTTTGCGCACGGGAATCGTTCACGAAAAGCAGATGGAACGGCTCTTCCACGACAGCGCCTTTTGCAATTTCAATGTATGCACCGTTGAGTGCAAATGCAGTATTGAGCGCGAGCATCGCGTCATTCTGCCATGCGGCAATCTGTGCGAAATGCTGCTCGACGATTACCGTCTTCTTTGTAAAAGCCTCTACAAGCGGCAGTATCTCTACGTTTTTCGTGGAAATAATCGTCGAAAGATTGGCAGCGTACGCACCATTGACAAAGACGAGGACATTTGCTTTCACGTCCGGCATCAAGAACGGCTCAATGTCTGCTTTCGTGAGAGTTGTCGAGCTTTGCGGTGCAAGGACGTAATCGTTTTTCACGACGGGCATGATGTTCGTATATTTCCACTCCTCGTGGCGAATCGTTGGGAAGCCAAGTTCTGCAAAGCGCTTCATTGCTTGCTTGCGAATAGCATGAACGGGCGTTTTTGCTTGCCCATTTAGCGCACCTTCCACAAGCGCAAATTCTTTGACCAGTTTTTCCTGCAAGTTCAAAACCTCACTCATGCAGTCACCTCTTCTTGAGCCAAATCTTTAATCCAGTCGTAGCCTTTTGCTTCCAGTTCGAGCGCCAGTTCTTTGCCGCCGGACTTGACAATACGCCCTTTGTAGAGAACGTGAACAAAATCGGGAACAATATAATCCAGCAAACGCTGATAGTGCGTGATGACAATGGTGGAAGTTTCTTTGGAGCGGAGTTTGTTTACACCGTTAGCAACTATTTTGAGTGCGTCAATGTCCAAGCCGGAATCGGTTTCGTCCAAAATGGAGAGTTTCGGCTCAAGCATTGCCATTTGAAAAATTTCATTGCGTTTTTTCTCGCCACCAGAGAAGCCTTCATTCACCGAACGGCTCACCATTGCTTGATCCATTTCCACGAGCGCCATTTTTTCTCGCATCATGGTCAAAAATGCTTTCGGCTCCATTGGCTCTTGTCCGCGATGTTTGCGCACTTCGTTGACGGCAGCTTTGAGGAAATTGGTATTGCTCACGCCCGGAATTTCGACGGGATATTGAAATGCTAAAAACACACCTTCGCGGGCGCGGTTTTCAGGCGACATTTCGAGAAGGTCTGCGCCTTGAAATGTTACCGTGCCGCCCGTAACGTCGTAGTCTTCGCGTCCTGCAAGCACCGATGCAAGCGTACTTTTGCCCGAACCGTTTGGTCCCATAATTGCGTGAATTTCACCTTTGCCAATGGTGAGGTTAATTCCTTTCAAAATCTCTTTGCCCTCGACAGAGGCTTGCAGACTGGTGATGGTGAGCATGAACAAGTAATCCTAAAAATGTGTAAAAAATATAGGTAGTGTCATAATAAGTTTGGCGGAGATTACTCCGGTAGCCGCTTCATATCAGGCGGCTCGCCCGCCATTTCGACGACTTGAATAAAGATATCAATGCCATGAAACCTCGCAATACGTTCAACCGTTGAGCGGAATTTGCGGAAGTTAAACCATTTTGATTTATCAACGCTGAACTCAGCCACAGAGCCATCTTTGAGCTGAAGCGTTACGCCGGCAGAATTGGCAATGACTTTGACGACAGTTGCCCAAGCATACCACTTCGCTTGCCCGAAAAACGTCGGCTTGAAATCAATACCTTCTTCGTTCAAAATGACAAAGCGTTGCGAACGCAAGAGCAGTAGCAGAGCCACAGTTGCATACAGCCCAACGCCTACAAGCCAGAGTGTCGTAATATCGAAGCGTGTAGCGTAGAGAACAAGCGCCGCGCCGCCAATGGCAAGCGCAAGCTGCTCGCCACGATTCATTTTGCGATTGCCAAGAACAATTTCCTGCATAGTCTTGCAAATTAGTTAGTGGAATTTCTGATAGTTACTAAACTTTTGCCTACTCTAGTTTCTTCCAAAATTCGCTAGAAGGCGAAACAATCTCGTATCGCTATGCTTAAACGCTGCACAGAAATTTTTTCCAGAGCATGAGGCGTATGAGGCAGAACAGCAAGCGAGGCTGCGGGAAGCGCTTTGTAGGTGGCAACTGTTTCTTCCAACGTCACCATTTCGTCGCGGTCGCCGATGGCGAGGCAAACCGAATGATTGATACTACCTAAGGTTGAGGCATCAACAAGAGGTTTTTCGCCCAACGAGAGAAGCAAAGCTCTTGTTTTTTCGGTAACAATTTTCCAATCAGAGCCGGAGTGAAGCGCTTTCAGCTTTGCGGCGAACTTCGGTACTTTTTCTGATATACGCTGCGCATCAAGCATTGATGCTTCTTTTGCAGCAGTGTCGGGATTCCAAGCAAACTTTGTTCCGAGCGTCATGATTTTTTGTACTCGGTGCGGTTGCCGCTCGGCAAGATGCAACGCCACGTAACCGCCCATGCTGTAGCCGAATATATGAGCAGATTCTATGCCGTGTGCATCAAGATACGCCACTACATTTTCTGCAAAATGATGAATCTCGAAAGGGCGTTCGGTCAAGGGTTGCTTGCCGTGTCCTTCAAAGTCCAAACGGTGAATGCTAGCGTCTCGGTGCGCATCAGCGCTTGGCTGAAGCGAAGCGAATAATTCATCAAACTGTTCGGCTGCACCCAGCGCACCATGAAGCAAAAGAAGAGGCGTTGTGTTCATAATCCTTGCATCTCACGTAATTATCCGACGCTACCTTCAAGCGAGATGGCAAGCAGTTTCTGTGCCTCCACGGCAAATTCCATCGGCAACTGATTCATCACTTCTTTTGCGTAACCGTTCACAATCATTGCCACAGCTTGTTCGGTGTCTATTCCGCGCTGATTGAAGTAAAAAAGCGTGTCCTCGCCAATTTTCGAGGTTGTGGCTTCGTGTTCCACTGTGCCGGAAGGATTACCAACTTCGATGTAGGGAAACGTGTGCGCACCGCATTTGTCGCCGATAAGCAACGAATCACACTGCGAAAAATTACGTGCATTGTCGGCAGTTTTGCCCACGCGCACCTGCCCGCGATAGCTGTTCTGGCTTTTGCCAGCCGATATTCCCTTCGATACAATGCGGCTTTTCGTATTTTTGCCGATATGGAGCATCTTCGTACCGGTGTCGGCTTGCTGCATATTGTTGGTAACGGCAACCGAATAGAATTCACCGACGGAATTATCACCTTTCAGAATAACGCTGGGATATTTCCATGTGATAGAAGAACCGGTTTCTACCTGCGTCCACGAGATTTTGGCGTTTTTGTGCGCCGTTCCGCGTTTGGTGACGAAGTTGTAAATGCCGCCTTTACCGTTTTTGTCGCCCGGATACCAGTTTTGTACGGTCGAATACTTGATTTCGCCGCCGTCAAGAGCGATAAGTTCTACTACTGCCGCGTGAAGTTGGTTTTCGTCGCGCATGGGAGCAGTGCAGCCTTCCAAGTAACTCACATAGCTGCCTTCATCGGCAATAAGCAGTGTCCGCTCGAACTGTCCCGTATTTTCGGCATTGATACGGAAGTAGGTGGAAAGCTCCATCGGGCAGCGTACACCTTTGGGGATGTAGCAAAATGAACCGTCGGAAAAGACGGCAGAATTAAGCGCGGCAAAATAATTGTCATTGGGGGGTACAACCGAGCCGATGTACTGTTTCACAAGGTCGGAGTGTTCTTGAATTGCTTCACTCATAGAACAAAAAATAATACCAAGCGAAGCAAGTTTTTCTTTGAAGGACGTAGCCACAGAAACGCTATCCATCACAAAGTCAACCGCGATGCCGCCCGTCAAGCCGTCGTGTACGCCCGTAATGCGCTCCTGCTCTTGGAGCGAGATGCCGAGTTTGTCGAGTGTTCGGCGGAGTTCGGGGTCAATTTCGTCGAGGCTTTTAGGTTTGGCAGATTGCTTGGGAGCCGCGTAATAGCTGACGGATTGATAGTCAATCGGCGGGAATGTTACATTCTGCCATTTCGGTTCTTTCATCGTCAGCCAATGGCGATACGCCTTCAAGCGCCATTCAAGCATCCATTCCGGCTCGCTTTTCTTGGCGGAAATCATGCGAACAACGTCTTCATTCAAACCTATCGGAGCAATTTCTTGCTCTATGTCCGTCACAAAGCCGTATTTGTACTCACTGGAAACTACCTCGTCCAAAATGTCCTGTTGTTCTACTTTAGCCATTGGTGTTGAGAATGAAAAATTGGTAAAATGATGTTCGTGTTGTTACATATGCGCGACAGAAAGCCTTGACTCAGCAAATTCTGTGTCTTGAGGATACTCTTGCTCAAAGACTTCATGCCACGACAACTGCTCTTTTTCCGATTCGATACCTGTTTCTATTGCTGCTTCATTATAAGCATACTCAAAAACTCGCTGCCACATCAAGTCAATATGTTCACGCGTGAATGCGGGTGTATCTTCCAAAAGGTAGGTGATTTCATGCCTTGCATCGTTGATGCTCACACGGCAAGCCGTCGTGCGGTACTCGCGTCCGCAATGCCATTTGATAATATGCTTCATCAGGCGAACAAGCTGCGCACGAAGCGCACGCTTATCGCTGCGATAGAGGGCATCAATCAGTTCGGTCACGCCTCTTATTGCTTCTTGCATATTACCAGCATAGAGCTCTTCACGAACTTCTACTGCCGTTTGGTAATGCGGGGTACTTGCGAGTTCTGATCAGTTTTTCATATTCTTGTGCAAAACGTTTATTGCGATAGTGGTCGCTCAAAAATCAGTTCGTAGTAATGCTCATCGCTTTTGCCCGGCTCTGGAGCGAATATTTGCACTAAACGCCAACCATCTGCGGCGTGTTCTTGTATAATATGACGGTAATCCTCCTGAGCGACATTGCCGCCTTCCATCCAGACTTCGCCGAAGCGAACAAAGGTATATTCGTAGCGAGGTGCGTCCATTGTCAAACACCGAAAGACGAACCGCAACCGCAGGTTTTGGTTGCGTTGGGGTTATTGAAGGTAAAGCCGCGCCCGTTCAAGCCATCGGTAAAGTCCAGTTCAACGCCCATGAGGTAGAACAAACTTTTTTTGTCAACGAAAATATTGACATCGCCCATAGGCAAAATTTTGTCGCTTTCGCGGGATTCGGCATCGAAGCCAAGCGTATAAGACAAGCCTGAGCAGCCGCCGCCCTTAACGCCTACACGCAATCCGTAAGCCGCCGGAATGCTATTCTGCTCTTTAATTTTGTGAATTTCGCTGATAGCGCGAGATGTAATTTTAATGTCATCGTCAGCAGTCGTGCCGACAATACCGGTAGCGATAGTTTCAACCATAGCAATAATGCTGAAAAGTTAAACAAAAATCTGAGAAAAGTCAGTTAATTGGCGATGTTAGAAGCGTACACGCTTTGGATAGCGTAATACCGCTCTGTTTCGGGATATGCCATTTGATGAATCGTCATGGAAGCCAAGACATCATCAATGCGGCGTTGCAAGATACTCATTGGCGTTTTGATGGTGCAGCGTCCGTGCATAGAGCAATCTTTGGAACTATGCTCACCACAGCATTCTACAATGTGCGTTTTGCCTTCGACAGCCTCTATCACCTGCCGAACGGAAATCTCTGAAGGCGGACACAATAGCTCGTAACCGCCGGAAGCGCCTTGCTGTGAAATAATGAATTTCTGCCGCATAAGCGCTTGCAAGGTCTTGGCCACAAACTCGAACGAAATACCGTAGTGGTCGGCAATTTCTTTCGCCGAGACAAGGCGACCTTTATGCAAAGCAATATACTGCAAAGCAATGAGGGCATATTCCGATTTTTTTGATAGTCGTAGCATGGCGTATAAGACGGAAGAACGCCGCGTTCAGTGTAAAGGTGAATGAACCGATAAACGGCTGTGGTGCTTCTGTTTGCAATATACGACTTTTTTTGTCGTGATTCAAGAGAGAGGTTCTTGAGCGCGAAAAAAATTGGGCAAAAAAAAGCCCACCGTAAAAAATTACGTGGGCAATAATCTTGAATTTCTACCAACGAATCTTAGTCCTGACTGTGCTTCCAAATAAGAAACTGTGTCTGGGTAAATTGATTCGTCGTGCTGGAGAGACGACGGGCAAGCGAGGTAATAAGCTCTTTTGCCGTATCGGGATACGCGCGAATCACCTCATCCAGACCTTGTGTAATGTGCGTTACGGTGCAGGGCGTTTTCGCAACAATCGTGCAGGAACGCGCTTGCCCCAGAATATCGGACATTTCGCCAAAAATAGTACCGGCAATAATAACTTCGCGGATTTTGACACCTTGCTTAATAACCTCAAAACTGCCGCCTTCGAGGATATAAAATCCGTCACCGCCGCGATCGCCTTCGCGCATAATAATGTCACCCGGCTTGAAAGATAGAGATTTACTCATCTGAGCGCTCCTTCGAGCATAAAAATTGTGAGGAAAACTTGCAATGTACCGATTCTACTTATTTACGAGTAAGTTCCAGAAACGCTAATTTACCTTGCGTGAGCGCATCGGTTGTCGTCGAGATACGTTCAGCAAGGGCGATAACAAGCTGTTTCGCCACTTCAGGATGTTGCCGAATAATATCGTCAAGACTGAAGGGGTAATACGCAACCTGCGTGGCAGTTTCTGCCGTAGCGGTGCAGGTACGCGGTTC
>JANYDO010000398.1 GCA_025363605.1 Candidatus Kapaibacterium sp. | reverse complement strand
GCAAATCACGAATACTACGATTGCTAAGCATTCCTGTCGCTTACTTCGTTCCGGCGTGCTTTGGCGCACGAACTCTTGGGCTAAATATGAAAATCGGTTCACTTCCAAACTCCTTTATTCCGCTTCGATGCGGATAGATTTACCAACATTTTTGAGGTTAATTTTCATACCCAGTTCCTTGCTGAAAAATGCGCGTAGCTCGCGTCCAAACTTGCCCGGGCTGTCATATTTCACATAATCCACATACACGGGATTGAACATGAGTGTATTGTCGGTAGACATGGAGTTCCGAAAAGTTTTCGCATTTTTTTTCAGAAAATCCTCAATTTCACCATCAATGAATTTGCCATTGGGCAATTCGGCATTGATTTTGGTAGTGGCGGTGTTGATAGTAAGCATAATCGGCTTGCCGCGTTGCGGGACTTCACTCCAATAGCCGCGTATCTGCTCCATCACGCGCTCAATGCAGTTATTCACCGCCAGAGCACAGAGCGAAGAAATATCATTCGTTGCCAGCGACGGCGATACACCTTCGGAACTGCCCAGCGTCTTTGCTGTGGCGGATTCTTTCACGTTCAGAATCACTTTGGCTTTGGTGGTCGGACCTTCTTTGACAAGCTCCAGTGTGAATTCCACATACACATCCGCATCTGCAGCCGAGGCAAGAAGCGCATTCTGGTCCATTTCCAGATTTTTCATGGAAGCCCGAAGCCCGTCGTAATTGCTTACTGCCCCTTCCAAGTCCGCTACTTCCATTTTGCGCTCCACCAGTGTCTGCTTGATGGCGGCTGCGGCAGAATTGATGTTTGCATTTGTTTTCATCAGTTCAAGCGGGTTTTCCTGTTTCAAACTGCGCGGCAGTGCGATGAGTTTGGGTTGTGCGAGCTGCGGTATTTCTGCGGTTTGGGCGAATACCGACGCGAAGCCCGATAATATCAGGGCGAGAGCGGCAAAAAAATGTTTTGTCAGCATGATTTTTGTCAGCATGATTGTGAAAGTGATAGATATTCTGGGAAATGGTTAATTACCAATGCGCATCCCGCCGATAAATTGATTTGCTTCGAGGTACTCGCGGAGCGCTTTGCGGGCGACAATGACTTCCACGCCGAGCTTGATAGCCTGCACTTGCACAGCTTTCCCGCTTCCGTCTTTGCCGAGAACGTTTGCCACCAAACGCTTGTCGGGGTCAATGCGTCCTTGGCTGGTATTGCGCACAAAGCGTGACCACGTGGCGGGGTCATCGAAAAACTTAGTGATGCGGGCATCCATGCCGGGTTTTGCCTGTTCCTGTGCGCTCACGAGTCCAACGCTGTTTCCGGCAGCACCGCCCAGCATAGCAGCATAGATGGCGGCTTTGAGAGCGTCGGTTTCGGCTTCGGCATTGTTTGCGCCAATGCCCCACGCTAAGTATTTATCGTCCTTGCCTTCGATATTTTCTAGGAATGTTGCTTCTTTGGAGGTGGGGAGCGTGATGGTGGCGCACGCGCTGAGGAAAAGCAGCGCCAAGAGCGTAGTCGTTGCGGATATTATTGTGCGTTTCATCGTATTTTGGGGATAGATAAGTTAAGAAAAATGGTTGTTGAGACATTGAACGGTATGCACTTAGAACGCTGGAATCGTGAAGGTGGCTCTAAGTCCGGCTCGCAAGCCGCCCAGATTGATGCTCCCCAATTCGCTACGTTGCCACAAGGCGGCTTGCGCTGTTTGCGTAATAATGTTTTCGGGGCTACCTGCAATGTTTAAGGTGAGTGCGGTTACCGGCAACACTGCTCGATAGCCCACATCAAGCCCGATGAGCATATCGGGGCTTACGAAAAATTCCAACCCTGCATTCAGTCCGCCGGCAAAGGAAAATGTTCCGTAATTCAGCGACCATTGCTTGCCACCGTACAAACCTGATAACTGCAAGGTATTGATGCCGATATTTGCCTCAATGACTGCCGCTAAACCGCCCAGCCAAAACTTTTTCACCGCTACGACTGAGCCTTCCAGTATCAACGGCTGGTTAATGCTTATTGCCGTGTTTGTGCCCTGCTGGCGCTGTTCCCCTGCCACAAGGTTCATGTTTATCAAGCCTATACCACCGTCAATGCCCAGAAAAAACTGCGGAATGCCGAAAGCACGTGCCATATTGAAAAGAAGCGACGCGTTGAGGTTGTAGGACGACGAAGCGCTTGCAGAAATTAAATTTGCCCCGAAAAGACTATTGACCGAGGCTTGCGGAATAAGCAGTGTGCGGTAGCTGGGGCGAAGAACAATGTCAATAAATTGGTCGCGTGCCACAGCGCTCATGCCGACATCAAGGCTTCCGAAGGTTGTCGGATATGCCGCGCTGAGAGCATCCATTTTTTGTTCGTTGTTGGCAATTTCTCCAATGCGCACAAAACCTTTGCGCACCGAAGAAAGTGTGCCGTCCAAACCCATCTGCGTCTCAAAGACATCATATCCCTGGTCAAGATAGACTCCTTCACGGCTGCCTACATCAAGGCGGATGCCGTCGCTCACCTGTTGAAGTGTTGCGCGGGGTTTGAGTTCCGGCACCGATGCTGCCAAGTCGAATATTTCTTGCACAAACATTGCCAGAGCTTCGGTCTTTAGTGCGTTTTCTGTTTCTTTTGCGGTGCGTGTTGACCCGCCCATCGCTCTGCGTTGCTTGATGGGAATGAGGTTGACTTTTTCCCACGGCGGCAAATCGTTATTGCCCCATGCTGCGAGCGACGGCACGTCGAGTTGCATCCAGTAAATAAAACCTTTCGCACTGACAATATCGCGATCCTGCGCACTTGCACCGATGCGGGTCAAAATGGGAACACCGATAAAAGCCCCATTGACAAGACCAAATATCTCCTTGGCGCTAATACCTTCGATTCCCCGCGACTGCGCCGAGCCGGTTGTGATGCGGCGTTTCATGCGGCTGTTGCGGGCATTGAGCGAATCAAGGTTTCCTGCTTGCGTGATGATGCGTTCCAAAACGCCGGACTGACGCACGGCAGCAGTGAGCGCTTGTATGTTTTCCTCTTTGTCCAGACTATCGGCAAAAAAACGCTGTCCGGTGAATATCGTTTGTGCCTTGCGGAGAGCGTCGGCACTGACGTAGTTGTAGTCGAAGCGAGCGCCGGCTGTACGCAAGCCAGCATCGGTTTTTTCTACTAAGAATCCGTAATCGCCATCGTTCACGGCAAGCGGTACGAGCGTGATACTTTTGCGAGCAAATAGACCGCTTTCCAACCTGCCGGATTTATTGCCCGTACTTTGGGCAAATGTAGCGATCGTCTGCACTGCACAGGAACAGGCGAAAAGGATGATTGCAATGATGAAACGCATAGTGTCAAAAAGTGGGTGTTGGAGAAAATTTATGAATTGGCAATTTCTCTCTGAGAATTGTTCCTCGGCGCAACCTGACAGGTTAAAGAAGTAAAAAAGGACAACTCTAACCCGTCAGGTGTTGCAGACCATGGATTTTATTTGATTTTAAGGTTGCTCATCACTTGTTTATAGAGACCAAGTGTTTTCACGGAAACATCACCAAGAGTAGGTAGCTTTTCTGCTGTACCCTTGAGTGAACCAAGGCTGGAAGAAAGAGTAGAAACAACGGGGGCTTTTTTGAACATATCCAATTGGTCGGCTTGTTTAAGAACGCCGTCGCCTTGTGCAATGATGGATTTGGTTCGGGTCGTGAGTTTGTCAATGGTTTTGGGTATCGCGCCAAGATTTTTTGAACCTTCTTTCATATTTTTACCAAGAGCGTTAATTGCTTTGGGATCCGCGATTTGGTTGAGTTGCTCGCCAAGTGTTTTCATTTTATCTTTGAAATCGGCACCAGCAAATAGCTCGTCAATAGTTTTTTTAGCAGCTTTTCCCTGTTCAAATTTCTCACGCGATGCCTTCACGACCGCATTAAAATCTTGGGTTCCCTTAGCCTTCAGAAAAACGACAGGATCTTCAGCCATTTCAGCCAGATAGAAACGCGCATCATCAATTTGCTTAGTGCTACTTTCCACATCAACATCCAAAAGATACACCTCGTTCAAAAACTTATCTGCCCATCCGTAACCAAGCGGTTCAGGCTTTTTGACCTTCGTCGTTTGTGCGTTTGCATGAACGAACAAAAGTGCGAAAGCAGCGAGAGCAACTGCTGTGCGCTGTACCGCGATAGTGGGGCTGCCAAAAAATCGTTTCATAAAAAAAACTCCTTGAGATTGAAAAAAAAGTAAAAGCCACCCGTCTTATTGCGCATGAGCACAATAAGCGGCGTATGGTTTCGAGGTTAGATTGGTAAGCGTTTGGTGCCGACTGCGCTTAACTACTCAAGTAGATGCGTGTCGCTTCTGCGCGGTTGCGCACGTTCATTTTTGCATAGATGCTGTGCAGATGTCGTTGGACGGTGCCGCGTTGGATGCCGAGCTGTTTGGCAATTTCGCTATACTCAAAGCCTTCGGAGAGAATCTTCAATACCTCCTTCTCGCGTTTGCTGAGATTTTTTAGATACTGTTGTGTTTTGGGCGGTGCTTCTGAGCGCCTTAATGACTGCGCCACGGTGCGAGCAACCTGTGGTGACATAGGAATATCGCCTGCCGCGAGTTCTGTGATTGCCATCACAATGCGCACTGTCGGTATTGGGCGAAGAATATATCCACTTACTCCTGCCTGAAACATTTCTATAACACTTGCTTCATCGCTATCGGTTGTTGTGAGCAGTATTTGGACAGAAGGAAATTGTTGGCGAAGAGAATGAATGTGATGTGGGTTGACCATATCTTTTGAGTGGCTATTGATAAGCACAATGTCAGACAGACGATAGGCAAAATCAGCTACCGCACTCTCAAAGGAACTGTAGGTTGCCAGATACTGTATAGATTTTGTGCGTTTCATAAGTCCTACTATACTCTTATTCAGGCGGTCGATACATCCAATAATCGAAACAGAGACAATAGTGGGCATGCTCAATAGTTTTTTTGATGAGGACTGAGAACGTTTCCTACGAGAGGGCTTGATTTTGCTATACATAATCAATATAGTTTTTTTGAAATAATGAAACAATGTGCCATCTGGTACATTAAAAGTGTACCGTTGAGCAGAATTGTTGCTTAACATATTGCCAGAAAGAAGGTTCTGAATTTTTCTTACTTGAGAATTTTTTTTTGAAAATTTCCGATGGAATTTCAAAAGGTAAATAATCTGTAAGTCAATGATAAGTAACGCATTGCTAGTGATTTATGTATCAAGAGATATACAATGAAGTCCACCCGTTTATTTTTGTTTGCATAACCTGAATATGAAATCGCTTTATTAAAAATCCATGCCAAGATTGTATGAAAATAGACAAGCGAGGTTTGAGGCGCTTTGACAGCTTTTTTCTCCTGTCTGGTATTATAGAACCTAGCATTTATGTCGCACAGCGCTGACAGTGTAATGCGACACTGTAAAGCACTCAAGACAGTACGTTTCGTGTAATCACAGTGTCAGATATTTCTGACACTGTGTGTTTTGTGGGCATTGTTTTTCATCATGGTAGTGCATTTTTGGGGTTGGGCATATTTTTTTGACCCCTAGATGCCAAGCGATGTCTTTTTAACATGATGAAGAATAATGGCTTGTGAGAAATTTTAAAAACATTCTTTCTTTGGCGCACATTTTGCGTTACGTTTGTAGCATTCAAGTATATCCACATACTGTGTATAGTCTGTTTGTATAGCTGTTGCTATTCTTCTGTTTGCCCTATCAGTTGATTGTATGGTTGCCGATTCTGTACGTTGTTACCTCTCTTGTTGTTCGTAAGATGCCCATTGGTTATTCTTTTTGTACCAAGTAGCTTGTCTCTCTCCAAGCCGCGGAGGGGAGTGTTCAGATAGTTCGTTTTACCATTCTTTTTATCCCACTTCTTTTCTGCAATGCCATGACTATCCTCCTTGCCGACGACAATGCCGAGTTTTGCACTACTCTAGGAAGCATAATTACTGACCAAGGTTGGAACTGGTGTGCTACTCATACCCCAACGGAAACACTAGATTATTTGCGGGAGCATCATGCTGAGGTCTCGGTCATGCTGCTGGACGTAGATTTTCGACATCCAACACTTTCTGGGTTACATGTGTTGGAACAGTCACGGCGGCTTTATCCTCGCCTTCCGGTGGTTATGATTTCAGGAGAAAGTACATACCAAGATGTTGTGAGGGCGACGCGATTAGGAGCAGTGAATTTTATTCCTAAAAGCGATGTGAGCCGAGAGAAGGTGCGTGAAGTACTCTATACAGAGATGGACAAACTCAATCAGAAAACCTCTGAGGCAGAGCTACTCGCTTTCATGCAGAGGCAAGGTTTGATAGGACAAAGTAAAGCAATGATGAGGGTTGCGGAGCAAATCCTGAAATATGGCAAAACGGAACTCTCGGTTCTGGTAACGGGCGAAACCGGAACTGGCAAGAAAATAGTAGCGCAAGCGCTTCACGCAGCAAGCAAACGCAGCACGTCAAACTTTGTAACCGTAGATATACCGAACATTCCGCAATCGCTCTTCCAAAGCGAGCTTTTTGGGCATACCAAAGGCTCATTTTCCGGGGCTACGACCGATAAAACGGGATTATTTCAACAAGCACATAAAGGGACACTCTTTTTGGACGAAATTGGCGATTTGCCCCTTGAGTTACAGCCTAGTCTTTTGCTGCCGATTGAAAACAAAAAAGTTCGTCGGCTTGGTTCGTCGGGTGAAGAGGATGCGAATGTGCGAATTTTAGCGGCTACCGACCGCAATTTGCCGGAAGCCTTAGCAAAAAATACATTTCGTAGTCAACTCTATCACCGCTTGCGCGAATGTGAAATCATGCTTCCTCCTCTGCGTGAACGACGCGAAGATATTCCACTTATCGCCGACTACTATGTGCAAGGTCATAATGTGCAAATGAATGAGCAAAAAAGCATTAGTTCAACTGCGTTAGAGTATCTGCAAGAATTGAAATGGGAAGGCAATATTCGTCAGCTGACAAGCGTTCTCAAATGCGCTTTGCAGACTTCTCGGCAAGAAATGCTTGGTGTGGATGAAATACTTGATAGTGATCCCGCCCTACTCCATCAGTCGTTTGGGAATGTATTCGCGTTTCAACACTCGTCCGAACAAAATTCAACATCATCTTCGGGTGTTCATGCGAGCAATGCTGCAAACGCAGCTCCTACGGAAATTGATTCGGCTGCGATAGCACAAGCTGATAGCGCTACGATGCGAGATGCTGCGACTGCGTGGAGGAAAGAGACTATCACCAATTCACTTGCACGTACACGAGGTAACGTCAGTCGTGCCGCTTCAGAACTGGGCGTATCAAGGCAATGTCTCCACACGTGGATAGGACAATATGAAATTGAGTATCTGCATTTTCGGCAGGCAAGGTAAATGTCGTGTGCTGTAAAATGACACAACCAAAGTGTACTTCGGAGTGTTTGGACAAAGACGCGATTTCATTGCAGATTTGTCCAAATTACTCCGTTTTAATACGTATGCTGTAAAGCCCTTGCTTTCAGGCATGGAGAATGTTAAAATGACGATTCTAGCGATTTTATAGATGTCTTCAAAACATCCACTGCTTTTTTACGTGTCGTTTCATTTGAGCGTAGCACTTCTTTGATATTTGTACGCAGAACGGTAAGCATTTCTATGTCTGCTTTTTCTGCTCGCGATGATTCTCGCAATGATTGTTGCTTTGCAGATTTTATCGTATCCAAATCTGTTGAATCGTGCTTTTCTTTATATTGTTTTAATTGCTTTTGCACTACGCGCACGTGCTGCCCCGTTGCTTCGGCAATTACTTTTGGTGTTAGTGCCGTGGAAGATGGAGAAACTGAGTCATTCTGCGACTTTTTAGCAAAACGAACAGTGTTCGTTTTGCCTTCCTGCATTGATTCTTCGTGCTTACGTGTCCCTCCGCGTCGTTCGCTTTGCATCATTGTTGCAAATTCTTCAGGATACATTCGTTGGTAGAGTTGAACCCATTCTTCTGCCGATAATTGGCGGCGATAGGCATTGTCTTTAATGAGAAAGTGGACTTCTTCTTCTTCGGTCAGGGGTGAGAGTACCCATTGCACCGGAACTTCCCGTAGTCCAAGTTCCTCAGCAATAGCAAAACGTCTGTGCCCCGCCATGAGCGTGCCATCGCGTTTCGCAATGAGTGGCACAAGAATACCACGCGCTGCAATGTCAGTGCGAAGTTTTTCGGTGCGGTTGTCATCTTCAATACCAAAAAATACCGCATTGTGCTTGTTTGCGCGTAATTCTGAGGGGTGTAGATATTCAATCTCAGAAAGAAGCAGACGGGAAGATTGTTCTCCTGCAACCGTTTTGGTCGCGGCACGGGCTTGTTCGAGTTTTTTTGACATAAATCGAAAAATTCTGTTTCTCAGAAATAAATGATAATAATGATTGTGTCAGGTAGCGCGAGCAAAACGAATAGTGTTCGTTTTGCTCACCATGTAGCTTGAAATCTTACGCGAGAGTCTTTTTGATGGTTTCCTTTTTGCGCCCATTTGGTTTTTTATTAAACCCTACTCGTTCCAAAATTTCCTCACAGAGTGCTTCGTAATCTTTCGCACCATTGCTTTTGGGAGCGTAGGTGAATATGTCTTGCCCCAGAGCGGGTGCTTCATGTAGAGCGACGTTTTGCCGAATGACGGTACGGAAGACAGTATTGCTCCACACCTCACGTAACCCCTCCTCTACGCCTTGCGATGCACTGGATTGTTTGACGTGCATTGTCGCTATAATGCCGGATATGCGCAGGTGCTCGTTTAATCGGCGGCGCTGGATTTCTTCCACACGCTTTTGCATCAGTCCTAAGCCTTGTGCTGCAAGATGCTGAGTTTGAACGGGAATATACGCCTCGTCGGCGGCTACGAGGGCATTGTCATTGAGAAGATTTCGCGTGGGCGAACAGTCTATGAGGATGAAATCGTAGGCGCTGCGGAGCGGTTCGAGATGAATACGGAGTAAACTTTCTTTATTTAATTCTTCGGCAAGCTCCGTGTGAAGACGTGATAGTTTTTCCGAAGCTGGTATAATGTGAACGCCGGAACTGACACGTTCGTCCTTGACGATGGCGTTCTCTATCGGCAGTTCTTCTTTGAGAACGTTGTAGAGTGTGATACGTTCGTGCGTGGTGAGTCCAACGCTGGTGGTGAGATTTGCCTGCGGGTCGGTGTCAATAAGCAGCACAGATGCTCCCGATTTCCGAAGACCCGCTCCGATATTGACGGCAGATGTTGTTTTTCCAACTCCGCCTTTGTAATTGATAATGGCAATGACCATAAAAAGAGAAACGTTGATGAGAAAAAAGCACCGATAATCGTCCGAAAATGACATGATGTATCGGTGCTGCAAATATACAGAAAAAGTCGTATATGGTGCTGCGCTAAGTTTTACTGCTACCTTGCCGTGCTAATCAATTTTGATTCTCTTCGTTGATTCTCTTCGTTGATTCTCTTCTTCAAACAGTTTTGTGCTAGCGTACACAACGAACTTCGACCCGTCTGTTCGCTGAGCGTCCAGCTTCGGTGCTGTTATCTGCTACCGGCATTTGTGCGCCCATTCCTTTTGTGGTAAAACTTCGGGGTTCGCACCCATTGCGAATAAAGTAATTTGCCACCGATTTCGCACGCCCTTCCGATAGCTTCTGATTCGCTTCATCACTACCGACAGCATCGGTGAACCCGGTTATCAGCACTCGCATTTCCGGGTATTGTCGTAGCACTGAGGCTACATTGTTCAAATCACCGTAGATTCCTGCTTTTAAGGTTGCTTCGTTAAATCCAAACGAGATGTCTGGCAAAATAGAGAGCGGATTACGCCGAATAACTTCTTCCAAGGATGTTTTGTCAAGTGCTACGTCCGATTCTGTGATAATCGTATCACGTTCCAATATCTCTACTAAACGCTTCCGCATCGCGGGATAATAACCACGCTTTTCGTAGCGGCAAATATAGCGTCGTAAGATTCCGAGTAATTCAATGCTGTATCTGCCGTCCGTGTCGGTAATACTTTCGCCGAGAGCTTCCCCTGTTTCTGCGTCTTCCCAATGCACAATCGCTTGTAATGGTTCTTTCGTTGCACTATCAATAATACGCCCTTTCAAAGTAAGTTTATGCACGATGCCAGTGCCAAAAACACGCACCTCAAGCGGCGATCCATAGCCGTTGTAGCCGAGTAAAAGTTTACCCGATGTCCGTCCACGCTCGTGCGGAGTAAATCGGAGTGCTAGATTGACAATACCTCCGGGCGGGATAGCTTGTGAACCGGGCTTGGGCGAAAGAAGCATGAAATCTGTTGTGTTCGGACCCGCTTGAAAAACATCTTGTATCCGAACAGCTGATGAACTGACATTTTTTATCGCTGCTGTTACAATCGTATCTCGTGATTTCCCGACGCTTGCCGAACCTATATCAACAAATGGTACTCTCATAGCAAGTGCCGGTATAATACCTTTACCCTGAATAATTGTTTCGAGCGTATCACTGGAGGTAATAGCAAGAAGTTTGGTTTTTCGTGTTCCCGCTATCGTCGGGTGAAAGCGCACTTCAAGCGATTGTGCGGAATTGGGGCGCAAGGTATAAGGCGGAATTCCGGAAACTATCTCAAATTCCGATTTGTTCGTGAAACGAATGTCTTGAATGGTAATGGGATAGGGAGTGGTGTTGGTGAAAAGCGCCACAAAGACCGAATCACGTCGTTTTCCAACGGGTGTTTCTGGGAAAACAAGAGATGCTGTGCCGGTTGCGATGGTACTCCGCGTGTAGTTCTTAAATATCCCACCCGAGGCAAGGGCTGGTTTGATGATGTTGAACACATTATCCGATGTGTCTCGCTGACCGCGAATGGATGATGCTCTCAGGAAATATGCGTTACTGCTCTTACTGGCAGCAAGGATATATTTATTATCCGGGCTTAGCGTTAATGCTGATATTGGTGCAGGAATGGTGCTGATGACGGACGATAATTCCAGTGCTTCAAAAGGCAGTTTTTGAAGTGCTTTCAGAAGTTTTTTTGCTTCTACGTCTTCGCTTTGGGCTGCGCGTATTTTTGCTTCACGGTGCTTTCGTTCGCGTTCTTCAAAAAGTTCGTCCGAATACGAACTATTCGCCCAGATTGATATAGCGTTGTCTTCGCCGGCACTCAAGAGTCTTTTACGTTTCTCATCCCACGCCAACGCCGAAATAGCTGCTCCATGCACAAGCGAATCAGTCATCCGCAGGAGTGTTTTTTGCTGTGGACTGCGTTTTACCCACATTCTCACGTTTGGCTCGTAGGAGTCAAGACTACCGTCTCGAAAAAGTGTGTGTCTCATTACATCGTAGTCGTTCGTCTCCGGCGGTGAAATGCACCATCGAGCAACAACGCCATCGTCGCTTCCTGTGATGACATAGACACTGTCGTATAGCCACAATGCGTGACGGACGGCAGCGGTGTGTCCGCGCCATGTTCCGGTGATAGTGCTTTCACCAAGAATGTATTTTGGTGTTTCTTTTGCTACATCCCAGAGAATTGCATTGTTGTCTTTGCCAGCCGATGACGTAAATAACTCGGTGCTGTTCGGATGCCACATCGCAACAAGAACGGTATCACTATGGCGATCAAGTTTTGCCACGCGCTTTCCAGAGGTAGCATCCCACACATAGACTACTTTATCCGCCGAACCTGTCGCAATAGCTCTCCCATCTGGACTCCACGCAATACAGGTGATGTCTCCTTTGTGTGCTTTGATGGTCAATACTTGTTTCCCGCTTGTTGCCTGAAGCAGTGCTAAGGAGCCATCGGCACAGCCGGCAGCAATAGTAGAGCCGTCGGGACTCCAAACAGCAGAAGTAATCGGCTGACGTAGGCGTTTCCACGGGGCAAGATTGGTATCTGCTCCTTGTGTCCATAGGCAAAGGCTACTATCGAGCGAAGAGGTCAGCAACCGCGTATTGTCTGGACTCCACACGGCAGAGGTGATTGTATTTTGGTGAACGTACCAGTGCTGCGATTCTATCCCTTGCGCGGTATCCCAAAGGCGAATAGTATTATCTTGTCCAACGGTCAACATCCTTCCTCCTTGCCGCCAAAAGGAGCGAAAAATGGCAGCGGAATGCCCTTCTACAATCTTGGGCTTTGCCCAGCGTGGCGTTTGAATGACCCGCACAAGCGCTTTCCCGCTTGATACTTTGGGAACTTTCCAGACGGCAGAGAAGTTCTTACCAATTCTTCCGGTGCGTCTCCACGTCTCGCCACTATCAAGACTGTACTCAAGAATCACGCGGTCTTGTGGGAGCAAACCCAGCCACGTAATCGTCGTATCGGTTCCCGAAAGAAACAGTTCTCCGCCATTAGGAGAAACGACTTTGAGTGTTATTTTGGTAACTTCCCCGTTTGGCGGCGTTGTGGCGGCGTAGAAGGACGTGGAACGGCAAACGTCGGATTGCGGCGTGAACTGGCAAAACGTAAAGTCTGTATTGCTTGGAGTGTACATTATTTTCACCGTTTGCGATTTCCCTGAATCAATCGTAAATGACTTTGGCGAGATGGAAAATTGTGTCGTATCACCGATGAGAATATCAGAAACAGCAATCTTTGCATTGCGGGCAGAGATGACGACCGAAGCCTCTTGCCGCTTACCAATCTCCGGCATGCGAAAGACGGTGGCAGATGGCTTCATGGAGAGTTGTATAAGAGCATCGGTTGGCGATTTATACACCATGCCATCTTGCATATCGTAAGGCGCTTTCATCTGAAACACAACTTTTCGTGTAGATTCGCACGACGGACCGCTTTCCCACTCAATTTCACACGGTTTCAAGGATTGCGCTCGTTGCAAAATCATCAAGTAAATATTGCTTGCTCTCTCGGGAGTGGTGATGTTATCGTAGTATTCGCCTCCGCTTTGGCGGGCAATTTCCTTGAGCACTTCCGGTGCCGACAAGCCCACGACGACACAGTAAATGCTAGCGTTGTGCTCACGAGCAGTATTGACAATCGTTTCAACGTTTGCACTGCATTGACCATCGGTCAAAAAGATAATCACCCGCTTGTTCGCGCCGTCCTTCGCAATTTCAAGCGCTCCGACAGGCTCCGCTAATAAACCTTGGTCATAATCTGTGCCGCCATCGGCTTTCAGTTGCCCAAGTGCGTCATAGAGCTTGCTTTTTTGTGCCGTGAAGTCCGTCAGAAGGGTGTTCTGATGATTAAACGACGTGATAGCACATTCGGAATTCAGCGGTAGTCCACGCACAAAGGCTTCGGCAGCTTGAGTGGCAAGCTGTATGCCATCTCCGACCATTGAGCCGGATACATCAATCGTCAGAACGGCAGAAAGTGCCGGAATTTTACCCGAAGGAGGCGTACAGGTAATGCGCCGAATTTTGCGCGGGATTCCGCTTTCAGTAATAGTCAGCATATCCGGCGTAAGATTGGTGATTTGGCGACCGCGTTCATCGAGAGCATAGAGCTGTCCTGTCATTATGGGAAAGCGAGAACCGTCTATGCCGGTGAGTTGCAAGGCTTGTGCGTAAACCGTTGGCGCTGTGGATGTGGAAAGAAGGCAAAAGCATATCACGGTAAAAAATGCCACACGCAATGACGCAAAGATGCTGGCGTGCTGTGCGGGTAATGAAAGCAGGGAGTTCATATTGATTGTGTGACACTGATGAAAAAGCAAGAAAACGACGTTGGAAATAGTACTAGTATAGCGTAGGGTTTCCCGCTACCAGCGAGCAAGGATATTGATGACTGGCAGAAACGGTATGGGCAAGGTATCAAACGGTGAAGAATGAGCAGTTTTAAGTCCTACGAAAGCAGCACCCGCCTCGATGGTAAAAATTGGATGAAGATACCGCGCTGTGAGAATGACCGGAAGAACGCCAAGACTCGGTGAAAACACAACCTCGCTCGCAACCTTCCATTCCCTGGCGAAACGATAATCTGCTCCCAGAACTACGCCGGGTTCTTGTGCGGTGAAGTCATCCAGTGAAAGAGCCTGAAGTCGCGCCAGATACCCCCCGACAAGCGAAACACGCATATCATCCGTGCCGTAGCTCAGGGCAGTGTAGGGCAGATGTGCTGTCACACGGCGGTTATAGTTCGCGGGAGATAAGGCACCGCGTTCAAATGCAGCTTGCACAAACTGGTAGCCGAGAGCGAGGTCAAGCAGGGGAAGAGGCTGGAAACCAGCTTTTACGCCAAAACTATATGCTCCGCGAAACTGTGTAGCACTCGTTGCCGAATCTGAAGGAAGCGGAGGAACGAGCAGGGCAGTCAGCATAATGTTATCCGTCACCGAGTATCCGGCTTGCAGCCCTAGACCGCCCACAATCCCACCGAATATGCTGCCACGCTTGGGAATAACGGCATTGGGAAAGAGAATATTGCGGAAGGTTGTGGGGTCGGAAAATGCCTGAAATTCCGGTTCGAGAGGCGGAAGTTCGCCTGCTCCACGCCCGAAGATATTGACGGTGAGAGATTCCACCCACTTCGTAGAATCAGATGTGTTCGCTGTGGACGCATCTGTATCGTGCGTATCCACAGTGAAGCGGTAGGCATTGGAAAAGCGCCCCACATCCGGCGGTGAAAAGCGCAAACGGAATAAATACGGATTTTGTTGGGCTACTTTTATCGGCTGCGAAGTCGTGGACAAACTTGAAAACGCAGCCGTCGCGGGACCTAGGCTCTCAAGAGAACGAACACGCAACGAATCACCCTCAAGGAGCTGGATGAGCGATACGACGGTATCTTTCGACGCACCCACATCCACATTACCCATATCAATAAACGTCGTCAGTAGTTGTGCTCTGGGTTGTGCGCCAATGCCATGAAGAATCGCAAGGGCGTTGTAGGGGCATGGTATCTGTTCGGAAGAGTGTTTTTGCGCTCCGTACATCGTGTTCCATCGCGCAAAGAGGGAATCGGACGTTGTTTGCAGCACAGCATTTTCGGATGTTTTCAGCAGCAAAGCCCCCACATTTATACCTTTGGCAATGGAATGAAATCGCAGTTCCACGGGAAGAGTTTGTCCGGGCTGAAGCATAATGGGCATGAGCGATGGGGCAATGAGTGAAAATGCCTTGCCTTCGTCCGTGTTATAGACATTGAGCAGCGAAATAGTTCCCGCAGTTTTTCCGGTATTGCGAATCATGGTGCGAACAACCGAATCTTTACTCGTGCCAATAGGAACAATGCCAAAGGCAACGATTGGCTGCACGTTAAACGTTGTACCAAGAAGAGAAAATGGCGCATCAGAAACGTCGGTCTGCACTGTGGCGAGGTCGGCAAGCGTAAGCTGTCGTAGAACGGTGTCGCCGGGCATGAGAACTGCCACCAATTCACCATCGGGGGAGAGCGCTCCAAGCGTAAGGTCGGGGGCAGTGGCAAGTTCTTGAAATGTTCCGGTTTCCAAGATGGTAATGCCGGTATTGCTCACAGCAGTTATGCTGCCTTCATCGTTCCAGTGTATCGCCCTGCCGGAAGCAAGCCGTGTTCCTGAAGTGGAGTAGAGATATTCTCCACTCAGTAATCGGTCGGAGGTGAAATTATCGCGTAATTCGTAACGAACAGAGAGAAATTGCCCGCTCGGATGCCATGCAATATCTGTCACCAATGGTTGCTCTCGTACTGCTTGCTTTTGGGAGATTGGTATGGTGAATTCCCTTTGCAAAGCGCCCGTCTCGGCGTTGATGAGAAAAACACTGGTGCCGTTTGCAACCGCCGCCAGCGTTTTTCCATCCGGCGACCATGAATGTATTTTGATAGATTTAGGGCGTTTGGCGAGAGTTTCCGACAACGACCACAACTGGTCTTGAGTGGTAATATCGCTGACGAAAAGTTTGTTCTGCACCGACACCGCCAGTCTGCCGCCCTTCGGATGCCATCGGAAATTGATAAAAGAATCTTTCATCGCAGCATTCAACGGAATGAGCATTTCTTCTTTACCGCTTCGTGCTTCCATGATACTCAGGTTGCCTCGGTCTTGTTCTCGCAATGCCAGAAGTGTTCCACCCGGCATCCATTGTGCGGTGTACGCACCCGCAATGCTGCGCACAATACGACCGGAATGAGGGTCAATGACCGAAAGCGTATCGGCATATTTGCCATTGACGAATGATTGTGATTGCAGGCAGACGAGTGAGCCGGAGTTGTTCCAGAGCGGTTTTGGTGCCTTGTCATTGGTTTGTAAAGAGGTCGCAGGAGTAAGAACAGTAGAAAGAATCGTTCCGGAAGTAATGGAGCGTGTTACGAACTGAATCTCTTTGTTGCTATCTGCCAGAGGAATTTCGCGCACATACGCAACCATGTCCGACGCGCGCGAGCCTTGCGAACCAAGCGCCATACTGCCTCGCACCGCAAGCGAATCTCGCCAGAGTACCGATGTCGTACCCGCAAGAACAGCAAGGAGGGCATTGTCGGAATGGACAAGAAGCACTTTGCCATCATTGCTCCAGCGTGTTTCTGCCTTTGAGAACGTACCTTTGAGCGCTGGTGCTGTACTGCTCAGATGCGTGGAAACGCGCACGAGTGCTTTTGTGCTTTCGTATTCGGGAGTGTGCCATGAGTGCTTGAAGCCTGTCGCCTCACGGGAAATGGTCGTCCACTGTGCACCGCTATCGAGGCTGAATTGCAGCGTAATAGGCGTATTCGGGGGAATGCCTTGCCAGCGAATGACGGTATCTTGTTGGAGTCCGTAGAGTTCGCCGCCGTTGGGTTGGAGCAGTTTCAAGGCTGAAGCGCGTTGGCGTTTATTGCGAAAGCCGCCCGCGACCGGTAGTGAAAACGTGCCACACTCAGCAACGCGAAGGTCAATCGAAGCAAAAAGTAATGTGGAATCTTTTGCTGTAAATCGTGCCGTGAAGGTACGAGACTCGCCCTCTTTCAAGTGTATTGGCTCGTTTTGCCACGCGCCTATTTCCAGTGTGCCGGTGTTGCGTTGGCTGGAGATGTTTTCTATGGTGAGTGCCGAATGGCGGGCTGTTACGGTGAAGGACAATTCCTTTGTGCTTCCGGGCGGAATACTGTCGAATGCAAGCGCGGTCGGAGAAAAATCGACAAGAGTGCGCCCGCTTTTGGGGGCGAGGAAAAATCCTTTTACTGCTGAAGAATCATTGCTTTTCCATCCAATACTGACACTTCGTTCTTCCAAACAGTCCGCAGCGCTTTCCCATTCTACGGTGCAGGGTTGTATTCCTTGCACCATCGCAAGTGCCCGTAGTGCTGTGGACACCGCTTCTTCACTGGTGCGAATGTTGTCGAAAAGCAATCCGCTCGTTTCTGAAACAATTTTTTTGAGGGCTTCGGGTGCAGGCGCATAGACTAAGCAGACGACCTTCGCATTCAGCGACGTTGCTACTTTTATTACGGAGTCCGCTGCCACGTCGCCGGCTCCATCGGTGAGAAAAAACATCACTCGTCGCCTACGAGCAGTTTTTGAGACTTCTAAGCCGCTCGTGAGTGTGGCAAGAAATCCTTGATAAAAATATGTTCCACCTTGCGGCTTGAGTTTTGATGCTGCTTCGAGGAGTTTTCCTCGGTCGGTGGTAAAATCTTGGTTCACATATGCAGCATCGTCAAAACTGGTGAGAGAACATTCCGACCGACCGAGCGGAATGGCATTGATAAGCGTCACGGCGGCTGTTCGTGCGCGGTCTATGACGTTATCGCCGGACATAGAGCCGGAAACATCGAAGGTAATGACTGCCGAAATTGCGTCTGGTCGGATATTCCCGCAGGAAATCGTCGAGATACGCCGCGCATGACCGTTTTCGGTGATGCGGAGGTCGTCGTCGGAAAGTGTGCGTATCTGGCTGTCGGTAAAAGCGTACACCTGCGCTTTGATGCGCGGATACGCCGCCGCATCTATGTTCGTGATGCTTAGTCGTCTCGTACCAAGCGTGTCTGCACTGCTTTGAGCGTAAAGGTGGAGTGCAGGGAGGAAAGCAATCCAGAAGGCAACGATGAAGCGCATCATAAATGATGGTGTGTTTGTTGGGGGGACACTGATTGTAGAGATTAGAGCGGATGAAGAAGGATTTAGAAGAAATTGTATGGATTGCACCACGTTTCAAAAAATCCGTCTTCATCTTTTTTTATCTTTTTTCATCCGTGGAATCCGTGTGTCGGAGCTTTTGATTGTTGAGTTACCGATGAGTAGCGGTTTGGCTATGAAACCCAATTGCCGTGCCAGATAGTTCAAACGCATGAAGACACGGCATTCTGTCTGTCATCAAGGCTATTTGTTCGCGCAATGGGGCAGGGAACTATGAAAAAGTTGTCAGCAAATATGCACACGGGAACTGACAGTGTCGTGGTTTCTTTACAGTATGTAGTGGTCTGAAAATCTTGGACACATTGTTTATTGGAGTATTTTTGTACTCCTCCCAATATTTGGAGATTCACGATGAAACATGGACGGAGAACATTCACCGCAGCGTACAAAACGCAAATTGTTTTGGAATGGCTTGGCAATCCTTCGTCGCAGACGGAAATATGTCGCTGGGAACTGCTTTCGCTTGAAACGCTCAAGCAATGGAAAGAGCAGTTTTTAGGCAATGCCGTTGCAGCTTTTGGCGGCAGCCGCGCCCAGCAAGAACACGAAAACAGC
>JANYDO010000369.1 GCA_025363605.1 Candidatus Kapaibacterium sp. | reverse complement strand
CAAACAACCCTTTACGACCGTGCGAATTCAAAGTGGTCAGACATCACTCGAATGCTGGCGCATTGCTGTAGAGAAGCCAAAAGGAACGGTGATTCTTTTTCACGGTTACAGTGCAGAAAAATCGCAAATGTTGGAGCGTTCCGACGAATTACTGCAAATGGGATACAACACCATGCCGGTAGATTTTATGGGCTGTGGCGGTTCTGATGGAAACGAAACAACGATTGGATTTCACGAAGCAGAAAATGTGAAAGCCTGTTTTAACTATCTGAAGCAGCAGGGAGAGGAGCGTATTTTTCTTTTTGGAAGTTCTCTGGGTGCGACTGCGGTCATCAAAGCAGTGAGTGAAGGCGATATTTCACCATCGGGAATCATTGTCGAATGTCCATTTGGTTCCATGCTGGATGCTGTGCGGATGCGGTTTACGGCAATGAAGCTGCCTTCGCTTCCAATGGCTGAATTACTGGTCTTTTGGGGCGGTGTGCAGCATGGTTTCTGGGGCTTTGCGCACAACCCGACGGAATATGCAAAATCTGTACGCTGCCGGACGTTGCTTCTTGCAGGCGGCAAGGATGATAAAGTAAGCAATGGAGATATTGAGGAGATTTTTCGCAATCTTTCTTGCCCGAAGCAGCTTGTCGTCTATTCTTTAGCGGGACACGCATCGTATCTGGAAGGGTATAGGGAGCAGTGGAGAGGCGATGTTCGTGGGTTTCTTGATAGCAAAAAAGGTGGAGAATAAAGTGCGGGAATACGATTATCTGTTTATATGTGATAGAAAAACGCTATCTTTGTAACTGAATTATTTTTCATCACGTTCATATTGTTTAATGTCCTTCGATTCATTTGGTCTTTCAGACCGCCTTATGCAGGGGATTTCTGCCGCAGAGTACACAACCCCTACCCCCATTCAACAAGCTGCTATACCGCGTATTCTGGAAGGTGCCGACCTCATCGGGTGCGCTCAGACTGGCACCGGCAAAACAGCAGCCTTCGTCATCCCACTTTTGCAGAATCTTGCGAATTCTGCGCCGGAATCTCAACAGCCCGGCAAGCTCCAAAACCCTAAGTTTCGTCCCGTCCGTGCCCTTGTTCTCTCGCCCACGCGCGAACTGGCACAGCAGATTGAGGCGACAGCCTCCGCACTTGCCCGTTTTATGCGTCTCCGTGCATTTTGTGTCTATGGTGGCGTAAGTATCGAAATGCAAGAAAAGCAACTCCGCTTCAGCACTGATATTATCATTGCTACGCCCGGTCGTTTGCTCGATTTGATGAACCGCAAAGCTATTGATTTTTCCCAGCTCGAAATTCTCGTGCTCGACGAAGCAGACCGTATGCTGGACATGGGCTTTATCAACGACGTGAAAAAAATCGTTGCCCACACCCCGCCAATGCGACAAACACTGCTCTTTTCGGCAACGATGTCCGACAAAATCCAAACCCTCACGCGCCAAGTACAGCGCTCGCCAGAAATCGTCAATATCGGTGAACGCCGCAACCCGTCCGAGAACGTTTCGCAGCATTTTTACAGCATTCCGCAATCACAAAAAGTAGATTTGCTGCTGCACGTGCTGAAAGAGGAATCAATGGAGAGCGTCCTTGTTTTCTCGCGTACGAAACACGGTGCAGACCGCATCATGCGCCGCTTGGAGCGCAAAGGTTTTCCTTCGATTGCTATTCACTCCAATCGTTCGCAAGGGCAGCGTCAAACCGCACTTGCCGGCTTTAAGAGCGGTAAATATAAGGTCATGGTCGCAACCGACGTAGCGGCGCGAGGTATAGACGTGGACGGCATTTCTCACGTTATCAACTTCGACACGCCGCCGGATGCTGAGGACTACATACACCGCATCGGCAGAACTGGTCGTGCAAACACGACGGGCGACGCACTCAGTTTTGTTGCCCGCGACGAAGAGCCGTACGTACGCAAAATAGAGCGTCACATTGGCAAGCGTTTATCTATCAAGTCCTATCCAGGCTTTGTGTTTGTCAAGCCTGACGAAGCTGAAATGCAGGAAATTAACCGCGAAGAAGCGGAACGCGATGAATCGCGTGGCAATGGATTTCGTCGGGGCGGCAGTGGACAAAGTCGTGACGGTCAAATTCATAGCGGCGGACAAAGCCGCGATGGGCAAAGCCACGGGCAGCACCGCGATGGTCATCAAAACGGATACCACAAGAAAAGCGGCGTGGGTCGTGCTCCTGTCTCATCCCGTGCTTCGGCACAAGGATTCACCGTACTTTCAGCCGATGGTGCAAAATCTGGTGCCACAGCAGGAAGTGCCGGCGGCAAGACCTTCAAAAAGCGCTCTTTCTCGAAGGGTGCGCAAGGCTCCGAGCGTCGCAATGGTGAGGGCGGTGGCGCAAAAAGCTACGGACGTTCCTCGAAAAAAGGTTGGTCGTAAGCAAGATTGAGTAAAAGAGTATTGTTTATCGAAAGGAAGAATTATGGAATTGTACTATCTGATTTGGCTTGCCACGACAAGCATCGTCACGTTTGGACTGTACGGCTACGACAAACGTCAAGCTAAAAGCGGCGCGGAGCGTGTTCCAGAGCGGACGTTGCATTTATGCTCATTGGTGGGCGGTTTTCTGGGCGGCTGGCTGGGACGCATGATTTTTCGCCATAAGACGCAGAAACCCATTTTTGCCGTGATTTTGATGGCTGCAACGGTGATTCATGTTGCCGTTCTTTTCCTTCTGCGAAAACATTACTTCTAATACGTTTGAGAACAAAAAATAAAAGTGTAGTCTGTCAGAATGATGGGCTACACTTTTTCATTTTTTCGCTGGTATTTTTTGATGTTCTTTCCAAATGTGCTACATCCCCGATAGGGCTATCGCATGAAAAATACAAATGGCGGAAATACTTGCACTGTTTAACAAGGGAGCATGCTCCCTTGTTTTGCAAAGCTAGTGTTTATGAGGGGTGA
>JANYDO010000365.1 GCA_025363605.1 Candidatus Kapaibacterium sp. | reverse complement strand
GACAAAAAAAACGGGGATTAGGTGGAATGTTGAATGATGTTGTTTTGTTGAAAAGCCAGAAAAACTTCATTGGGCGTTTTGTAGTTCAAACTGCCGTGAAAGCGGTTGAATTGATACCATATGCGATGTCGTTCAATAGTTTGTTGTGCTTGTTCAAAGGTTTCAAACTCAAATCGGTCAGCGACTTCCCGCTGAAAGATGCTGTGCCATGATTCAATAAAGGCATTTTCTTCTGGTACTCCGGGGTGGGTAAATTCATGCTGTATAGTGAGTTCACCCAATGCCGTTGCCAGATCATGGGCGATGAATTGCGAGCCATGGTCGGTGCGAATGCAGACGTTGGTCGTGCTCGTCCAGTCAGGTGCGTGCCGATGAAGCAACGCAATCACATCAACGGCTCGGATAGAGCGAGCAAACCACATCTGGAGAGTGTAAATTGTTTTGTGTAAATGCATCTGAAAAGTGAACTTTATCAATTACGCTTCGTTCATTTTTTTGGAGAATCTTTATGGCAACCAAAGCACAAAACGCCCGGCAGCCCTACGGCTTAACCGACGAACTTGTCGATAGTCTTTTGAACGGTTCGACCAGTCACGAAGAGGTGTTTGGTGAGAACGGCATTTATCGCCAACTGACCAAACGGCTTTTTGAGCGGATGCTTGGGTACCGAAATGAACCATCATCTGGGCTATGAGAAATACCGGAAACCAGAGCACGAGCAACGCCTTCTTGATGGCGGGAACGCTCGGAACGGCTCGTCCAGCAAGAGCCTGAAAACTGCCCATAGCGAGGTAGAACTCTTGATTCCTCGTGACCGTCAAGGACGGTTTGAGCCGAAGATTATTCCCAAAGGCACAACCCGTCTGCCGGAGATAGAACGAACGGTTCTTGCACTCCCACGGTAACCGTGGCGGGGGATGTCCACCCGCGATATTGCCGATGAACTGCACCCAAGCCTACGGTATTGATGCCTCGCCAACATTCATTAGCGATGTGACCGATAGCATTCTTGAAGATGTCAAGCAGTGGCGGAATCGTCCCTTGGATGCGGTCTATCCGGTGGTATTTTTTGACGGCTTTCGCCTGAACGTCCGCGAGAATGGGAAAGTTATCAGTAAATGTCTCTATGTCGCTCTGGCGGTGGATACCGCCGGAGATAAGCAATGTCTGGGCTTGTGGATTGCCGCCACCGAAAGTGCGTCGTTCTGGCCTCAGGTCTTCACCGACCTACGCAATCGGGGGTTGGAAGATATTCTCATCGCCACCACCGATGGTTTGACGGGCTTCACCGAAGCCCTGCACTCGGCGTTCCCGCAATGCGTTCACCAAACCTGCATTGTCCATCTCTTGCGCAATAGCATGGCGCTGGTCGCATATAAAGACCGCGCCATGGTTACCATGGCTGCCGTCGCCCGTGATTTCAAGCTCGTTTACACCGCTCCCAACGAAGAAGAGGCGCTCAGAATACTCGATAACGTGGAACAGGCATGGAAAAGCAAGTACCCCCGCCTTGACACAATCGTGGCGCAACAACTGGCTGAAAGTCGTTCCCATGTTTAGCTTTATGCCCGAACTCCGTCCGCTCATCTACACCTCCAATCCCATTGAATCTGTCAATCGTGGCTTACGAAAATCCGTCAAAACCAGAACCATCTTTCCCAACGATGAAGCCGTCTTCAAGCTCATGTACGTAACCATGCAACGCCTTGAAGCCAAATGGACAATGTCTATCAAAGATTGGGCTAATGCGCTCAACCAATTGCACATCCTCTTTCCCGGACGTTTACCAAACTCTTTCTAGCGTTTACACAAAACTTCTTGCACAATCCGTCGGGTGGGAAAAAGGGCGACCACGAAGCAAACGAAAACGCCGCTTCAGTTTTGAAGCGGCGTTTTTGTTGGGCTGTATGCGTCCTAAACGTTTCTGTCTGAGCAATCTCAGATATTTCTAATTACCTCTCAATTCGCAATCACTTGCCCGTCTTGGGTTGGAGCTTCGCTCCGCCACCATCACCACGCATAGCGGCAAGTTCTTTTTTGAGCGCATCTACTTCGCGGCGCAGCGTTTGAACGGCTTCTTTACTGATGCTCGCCAAAAGTTCACTCTGTGTCGTTAGTTCTTTACGTTTGAACTCGATATCGCTTTTGAGCGCAATAATATACTCATTCTTGATAGCGAGGTCTTTTTGCGAAGCAGTAAGTTCCATACGGAGTGCATCTGCATCGTCGGTGCGGTCTTGGATATCCTTGCTGAGTGAGGCAACGGAAGCCTTTTGCGCCGTGATGGTACTATCGCGTTGCTGGATTTCCGTGCGCCGGAGAGCAAGCGTTGCGGTGAGCGTATTGGCGGTATTGGTGAGTGTGGCAAGATCAACCTTCCGGGCAGCTAAGTCTGCCGTGAGCGAGTCTATTTGCTTGTCGCGGTCAGTAATGGTTGCTTTTAGTCGTTTAATTGTGCGGTCTTGCTCGGCATTTTCTTTCTTGAAATTGTCAATATCTTTTGCCGATTTATTCACCAGTTCGGTCATGCGATTTAACTGGCTTTGACAATCCTGCGCTTGAAGGTGTATTGTCGTCATACAAAGAATCAGACATAGTATCGCTAATGTTCCTGCCGTGCCATAGAAAACATTTCTGGGAGTGCATTTTTGACGGAATATATAATCGGAAATCCGTGTACTATCGAAGCCAAGAGCATGATGGTACGAAGGTTGAGAACGTTTCTGCATGATGAAAATGATAACAAAGTGAGACAGATACCGAAATTTCGGGGTCTTTATGCAATGATTGTGCAAAAATCGTACCTAAAGCAGAAAAAAAATCGTATTATTGAGAGTACTCTTTTGAGATTTATCCGAACATCTGTTTGTTCGGATAAGCGAACTTCTTGTTTCATCTTGTTTTCCGTCTGTGCTATGCTTCTGCCCTCTATTTTTGCGCGTTGCTCTGCCGTGGTTGCTGGTTCGATTACTTGTTTTTTTCTGCTCCTCTCGGCTCACCTTTTTGCACAATCTTCACCAAACCTACTTCCGCTTGAACGCGTTGATCCACCATTTTGGTGGGTGGGTATGAAAAATTCCAGTGTGGAATTGCTCTGGTACGGCAAAGATATTGCCAAAGCAAACGTTACCATGAAGTATGATGGCGTAAAAATCCTAAAGCGCGAGACCACAGCGAACCCAAACTATCTCTTTCTGACACTGGAAATCAGCCCCAAAGCAAAGCCGGGCAATGTCATGTTTACGTTGCGTAATGGCGCGTCAGTCATCGCGCGAAGTTACTCCCTCCTTGCCCGACAAAAAGGATTAAAGGAGGCACAAGGTTTCAGTAGTGCCGATGCGGTCTATATGCTCATGCCTGACCGCTTCTCCAACGGCGATTCCACGAATGATGTCGTTGCTGGCTTTCCAGACCAGATGCACCGCGATTCGCTCAATGCACGACATGGTGGGGATTTACAAGGAATTATCAACCATCTGGACTATATTCGCGACCTTGGCATGACGGCTGTTTGGTGTACGCCGCTTACGGAGAATAATATGGACAAATACTCCTATCATGGGTACGCCTTTACGGATTTTTATGCGGTGGATAAACGCTTCGGCACGAATGACGATTATCGGCGCTATGTAGATTCCTGCCACAAGCACGGTCTGAAGGTGATTCAAGATATTGTGCTGAACCATATGGGTGATAAAAACTATCTTGCCATAGACCCGCCTTCGAGCGTGTGGATAAACGACCTCGCTGCTGCGAAAGCCAGTACAAACTGGAGAAAAGAATTCCGCCGCCCTAATTATCGTTCCTCGACACATTCCGACCCCTACGCATCCGATTACGACAAGCGCGGTCTGACAGAGCGTTGGTTTGACTGGATGATGCCGGACGTGAATGGAAGTGAACCACATTTCGCAACGTATCTTATCCAGAACACACTTTGGTGGATTGAATTTGCCGGACTAGACGGCTTGCGAGTAGATACCTATCCCTATCCGGCAAAAGAGTTTACCGCAAAATGGACAAAAGCAGTCTTCGATGAATACCCGCGCTTGGGTATGGTCGGCGAAGTATGGATTGGCGAAAGCGTCGGAATGTCGGCGTATTGGCAAGCCGGAGCAAGGAACGCAGACGGATTTAATTCACACTTGCCTTCGATTACGGACTTTCCCCTGAATAGTGCCCTCGGTTCGGCATTTAACGAAAAAGAGGAATGGATGGGCGGCATGGTGAAACTCTACAACACCCTAGCGCAAGATTTTCTCTATGCCGATGCTTCTAAAAACGTCATCTTTCTGGATAATCACGACCTCTCGCGGTATTTGTCCGTGGTACATGAAGACAGTCGCAAGCTCAAAATGGCGCTATCCGTGCTGATGACCATGCGAGGAACACCGCAAATTTACTATGGCACCGAAATCGGCATGACGGGGTACAAAGACCCCGACCCGCTCGTACGCAAAGATTTTCCCGGCGGCTGGAAGGAAGACACGGTAAGCGCTTTTGCGCCGGAAGGACGCACACCGAAACAGAATGAATTTTTCACGCATCTGAAGACTCTCGCTACATGGCGCAAGTCCAAGCCTGTCATTCATTCCGGCAAACTTATGCAATTTGTTCCAAACGAGGGCATCTATGCTTATTTTCGGTATAATACAAACGAAACGGTAATGGTCGTAGTCAATAATAATGAGTCCGAAAGCACCGTCAAAACCGACCGCTACACCGAGCGTATGCAAGGCTTTACCAAAGCGCATAACGTCCTGACGGGCGAAACACTGTCTTCGCTTGGTAGCATCACCATTCCTGCAAAAACCGCCCTCGTACTGGATCTACAAAAGTAATTATTCATTTTATCACCGTCTAACGTACACCGTTCAATGTCGTATCTGTACCGTTTTTGTTCTCTTTTCGTTGTCATTGTCTCTACTGCTCTTTTTGTGTTTCCTCAAGATGCGCAAGCACAATCTCTTATGCAAGCACTGGAGCGGGTAAACTGGGCAAAAAGTAACAATGGATTGCCCGATACCAACACGATTGTCCGCGCCTTTGCTACGAGCGGCAAAAATCTCTATGTAGGAGTCTTTGGTGCTGGTGTCTTTCGTTCAACGGATAATGGTGCTACATGGAAAGTGGCAAATAAAGGACTCAAAAACTTTGATATTTGGTCACTGACTGTTCGAGGGTCAATTCTCTATGCCGCTACGACCAAAGGCTTATTTGTGTCGTTGGATAATGCTCAATCATGGCGTAAAACGGACGTTCTTGCAGACATTCATTCCATTGCATTTCTTGATAAAACGATTGTGCTGGGGTCGCTTGATAGCATTCTCATTTCGGGGAATAACCAAACGACATGGCAAGCGTCGTATCGGAACAATCGCAATTGGTTTGTGAAAGCATTAGTAGCAAATGGAGGTTCAATTTTTGCCGGAACTCCCGGAGGAATACTACGTTCTGTGGATGCCGGCGCTACATGGCAACCTGCTAATGGAGGCTTTCGTTATCCGCTTGACGTGTGGGCGTTGGTCGCCAATAACGGTGTTCTATTTGCTGCTACTGCCGATGGAATCTATCAATCCACGAATAATGGCGACACGTGGACAGCAACAGCGAACCGCGAAAATACGCGCTCCCTCATTACTCTCAATGGTACGCTCTATGCGGGCGCGATAGGCGCAGTACTCCGCTCTACCGACAACGGTGCGTCGTGGCGCGTCTCCCACGAAGGATTACCCAATTTGAATATCTGGACATTAGCGGTGCTTGGTAAATCAGTTTTTGCCGGTACGACCGAGGGCGTGTATGAAGCAGAAGAAGTGCTTGCTTTCGGAGGACGTAAAGTCAACGTCGGCAGCGACCGTGTGATAGCCGAACCCTTACTTCGGGCGACAGCGCTCACACCCACGCCGGATGATGATGCCGTCGAAGAACCGCTTACGAAAATTACGATTGAAGAATTTCCCAGCGATAAAATTCACTCGCTGCTGAATTACGTTTTTTTTGATGAAAATTCCGCCTACGTTCCGCTTCGCTACAAGCAACTGAGCAGCAACAAAGACACGAAAGACTTCGCACCGGAACGCCTTGTGAACCGCGAAACGCTGGAAGTGTATTACGATATTTTGAATGTGATTGGTTATCGCTTGCAGCAAAGCACCAAAGCTACCATTACGGTAGCAGGCTGCAATGCGCAGAGCGGCTTTGAGCAGCACAACACTGAGATTTCTATGCGCCGGGCACAGGCTGTGCAGCAGTATCTGGCGGCTGTCTGGCGTATTCCCGCTTCGCGTATGCTGATTGAGCCGCGCGACCTGCCCGAAAAGCCCTCCAAGCAAGGCGAGACAAATGGCGACCAAGAAAATCGGCGGGTCGAGCTTTATGCTTCGTGGGATATTATGAAGCCTGTTGTTCTGACCGATACCCTGCGCGATGCTTCGCCTGCCGTTGTACGCCTACGCCCGCAAATTCTCGACACAACAGGGGTTTTGCGTTGGCGGGTATTTATTGAGCAGTCCGGTAAGGTACTCAAACGCTGGGCGGGTATTGGTAATTCCTCGCTGCCACACTATTTAGATTGGTACATCAGCAAAAAGCAAAATGCCGTACCGCTTGATACAAGTGTCGTTATATGTCAGTTGGAAGTTGTGTACAAATATCAGTCGAAACCTGTCTCCTCGCGACTTCTCACGATTCCTGTCGAAAGTGTTTCTATTGCCGAAAAGCGTTCAAAGAAAACAAATGACCTTGCAAAAAATCGCTATAACCTTATTCTTTTCGATGTCGGCTCTGATAGGCTTTCGGGTGTGAATGAGCGCATTGTCTCTTCCATTCGCACGACAACCCTCTTTGCGACAACATCTTCTGTTCGCATCTTGGGCTACACCGACGCGGTTGGTGCAGAGGACGTGAATTTAATGCTTTCTCAGCACCGCGCCGAATCTGCCGCACAAACACTCGCTGTCACGCCCCAGATGGTACGACAGCTTATCATCAAGGGACGAGGCGAGGCTTTGCCATTGCTGTACGAAAATGAAACTCCCGAAGGTCGCTTCTATTGTCGTGCGGTCGTCATTGAAATTGATACACCCATCAAATACGATTAAACATCATGTCCTTGCAATCCTCCTCATACCTCTTCCGCACTTGCGTGGTGGGACTTTGCTTTGTAGTAATGCGCCTTTCGGCACAAACCGACACAACGCTTGTGGACTCACACGGTGATACGCTTCTTCTGCGCAAAACCACTTACGGGTGGAATGTGGGCATAACAGGAAGTGCTGCGGTTGGCATCAATACAGGGTTGTTATCACTGAAAGCCGACATCAACAACAATAATCTGCGTGCCGATTTCGCAGGACAAAATTTTGGCGATGCGAGTGCATGGACGATAGGTTTAGCGGCATCATGGCAGCCGCCGACGACGACGGAGCAAGACGGTGTGCGCTATGGTGGGCGTATCGGATTTCTGCAACAACGAGGAACGCTCGCCTACACGCCGCCCGAAGGTGCCGACTATGGTTTGCTGCGGAGTGAGGTGACGTGGCAGGTATTGACAACGGGGCTGTCCGTCGCAACACCGATACCCGCATTGCCGCGCTGCACGGCGTTTGGTGGTGTGGACGCACTTTGGTCACTTGGCGCTCAAGCAAAAACGAGTCATTTCCGTGCTCCTGCAAATACGATTGGGGCTGATGTGTGGGATGAAACCGTGGCTCTCCAAGCACCCGCGCTGAGTTTCAATGCCGGAATACGTTGTGCCCTGCGCGAGCGCGACATTGGCAACGCCAGAATACACGCTTCGCCCTTCGCCGAAGGCGTATGGCAGCCATTGCTGTCGGGCGCAAATGCTTCCTCGTGGGGCGCATTGATGCTGCGTGTTGGGGTGTCGTTTGCTGTGGAGCCGCTTCACGTCGATACGCTTTCGGTGCAACCGCTTATTCGCTGGTTGCCGATTGTGCAATTAGCAGAAACACCACTTGCAAGCGTTATTCGTGAAGAGCAGTCCGTCACGGGGCGCGTCGCGACGGCACGAGAGAACAAAGATGCCGTTCTGGAAGAGCGGGTTGTTATTTATCGTCCCGACGCAAGCGCTCTGTTGCATGGTGTTCCACTGGAGGCGCTGGAGATTCTGCGCGTCGCTGTTCCGCTTCTTTTCTCAAGGGCGCACTGTCGCTTGGTGATGACCGTTCCTGCCTCTTTCGGTACTGCCTCCGGCAAAGCAAATACGGCACAAGCAGAAACAACGCTAGGCTTGCTGGTGGATTATCTTTTGCGGCATGGTGTTGAGGAAACGAGTATTGAAGCGGGTATCGGGGAGAATCGCTTTTTGCAGGGCGAGGCATTGCAACTGCGTATTCGCGTGTCGCGGGATGTGCGGTAGCGCTTATGTTTCAGGACGAGAAGATACAAGTTCTTCGTGTCACTTTCGTGTCACTTTCGTTTCACGACTGTTGGGGGGGGAGCAATCCATTCTCATTGAAGAGCGTTTACTGCATGGGTTATCTCTTCGTTTGTAAGCGTTTGTGCATCATATCCACCCCTGCTCGTGTGCGTACTTAGCCAGTCCGACTACGCTTTTCACATTCAGTTTGCGAAGGATATTCATACGGTGCGCCTCAACGGTGCGAATACTGATGTTCATGCGGTCTGCGACTTCTGCATTCGTGAGTTCTTGTGCAAGCAATCGTGCCACGCCGACTTCACGCGGCGTTAAGATTTCTTCTTGTGGGTGCTGGGTATTGTTTTTTTCCGAAAGTGAGGCTTGCATCATTGCCAATGCAACATCGCTGGAGAAGTGTTGCTTGCCCGCCATAACTTTTTTGATAGCTTCCACAATTTCACTTGTGGAAGCATTTTTGAGCAGGTAGCCGCTTGCACCTGCTTGCACAGAGCGAAGAATAAAATCCGGCTCATTGTTCATACTGAGCATAATAATACGGATAGCCGCATCGCTGCTTTTTATCTGTACAGCAGCTTCTATCCCGTCTTGCTTGGGCATCCCAATATCAAGCAAGACTACATCGGGCTTGAGTTCTCGTGCTTTTTGTACAACTTCCTCGCCGTCGTATGCCTTACCAACAACAGTCAATTCAGGCAATGACTCTAATAGAAATTGAAGCCCTTCCACAAATACCGTGTGGTCGTCGGCAATGAGTAGTCGAATCGGATTCATACGGTTTTTTCAAAGAGTAGTGAATGAACAGGAATTTCAATAGTAGCAACCATACCATTTCCGAGTGCGGAATCAAATTCTGCCGTACCGCCGAGGAGCAGAACGCGATTGTGAATGTTGTTTAGTCCTATACCTCTCGGAACATTATGCACGTCGAATCCAATACCATCGTCTTCATAGATGCATAATAAAGAGCCACCGTTATTGATAATCTGGATGCTGACAGTTCTTGCTTGTGCATATTTAACGGTGTTATTGGCAAGCTCTTGGACAATCCTGAAAACGCTGGTTTCGAGTTCGTTATCCAATTGTGTCGTGAGGGTATCAAGTGCTTCAAGCGAGACATCAACGCGAATTTTTCCGCTTAATGTTAGTATTGTTGCAAGGTCTTGCAGGGCAGCTTTCAAACCCATCTTGCGCAATGTAGCGGGCATGAGTTGATGCGAAACAGCTCGTACTTCCTGCACAGCTTGGTCGTAGATACGCAAAAAATGCTGAAATTCCTCCAATCGCTCCGGTGCTAATGCCTGAACACTTTCTTGAAACGAGCTTAATCCAATTTTGACAATCGAGAGCAGATGTCCTACGCCATCGTGTAAATCTTGGGCAATGCGATGACGCTCGTCTTCCTGTCCTTGGATGAAGGAGCGCAATACGGTGTTTTTTTGATGCTCCACCTCAGCAAGGAGATGTTCTTTTGCTCGGAGCACCTCTTCCAGTTTTTCAACTGCTCGTTTGCCTTCGCTAATATCCACAAACGTTGCCAATGTTGCTTGTTCTCCTTGGTATGTAATGAGCAGACCAGACACCTGCACCCACAGATCATGCCCGTCTTTATGCCGATAGCGCACCTCCACAAGGTCGTTGTGTCGGTGAGTGCCGTCCAAGCGTTCGGTATAAGGCTGCTGTACTAATAGTCTGTCTTCTTCGTGAATCAATTGTTCAATATTGTCTAAGCCCTTGAATTCTTCTGCGGTATAGCCCAATATCTGTTCCAATGCGGCATTGGTGAAAACATACCGATTATTGATGTTCACTGCCACGCCTACCGTCATCATTGTTAAAATAGTATTTAGATCGTCTTTGGACTGCTGGAGTGCTTCTTCTATTTCTTTTTGGTTGATAATATCAATGTCCGTAGAGTCAGTGCTTCGCAATCCTATAGTGGCTTGCAGCTTTCGTGGAGAAAAGAACCACATAAGAAGTGCGAGAACACCAAGTGCAGCAAGCGAAAGATAAATTTGCATGAATGAAATGGTTGCCAAATGTATGATAACGGCATCTTGCGGGACGCTCACCACCACAGACCACTTTGTACCGATATAGGCTGCGAAGGCTGCTATCAGGATAATTACCACAATGACTCCGAGCAGGAAGTAGCCAAAGAATGAATTTCGGAGAGGTGTCGGCATACGCGGTCAGCACTGAGAAATGAAACAATAGTGAGAGGACGCGGTTTGTGTCTTACTCTTGCGCTACAACCACATCTATATCTGCATATAATTGTGCAGCAACCCTTGTCGCACAGTCCGTAATTGCAAATATGCTTCTGATGAAACTCAAAATCAATAAGTATTTCTACGAAGAGCATTTTCGTAGTTGTACGCGGCAAAAAGGGTCTGGCTACCGCGTAATAATGGCGTAGTTCTGCGAATGGATTTCGTCTGCCGACTGTTGTATTTTTGGATTATATTTTTCGCTCTACCCGCACTCTTGCTATTCGTTTGATGTATCAGGCTTTTTCTGATTTCTTTTGCCATTATTTTTTGATTACCTCTATGAACGTCGCATCTGCTCAGATGAAAACGGTTATCGTTGCCGCACAACGTACTACACTTGTCAAGGGGTTGGCACTTTATTGTTTGGAAGCAAATTCTTACCATGTGGTTGGTCTTGCCCAAAACACCGCGTCCCTACTGAGACGTATGCGGGAATTTTCTCCCGATGTGGTGGTCATAGACTGTTCTATGATGCAGCAGGATTCGCTCGTGGTTATGAGCCATATTCGTCGTATCTATTCCCATACCGCCATTATCGTTTTGGGAGATTATACCGTGCCATCTATTATCAATAGTGCTTTTGAGCAAGGGGCAAACGGATATTTGCTTGCCATGCCGCTCAAGCAGCAGTTAAATGATGCACTGGACTGTGTTTGTAAGGGCAAACAGGTATTGGACAAGCAATTGCAACATCTCCTGCCTGCACTCAATCACCAAGACGCTATGACGATGGTTTGAGAATTTTTCTATCTCAAAGCCCCAAGCAATAACCAGATACACGCCGAAGACCTTGTTCTTTCTGCGTGTATTCGAGATGTGCGTGACCAACCAGTTTAATCCGCGTAAAATCACGTGCAAAACCACGTAGAAGTACCAGCCTTTCCGCCCTCTTGCCTTCCTAGATTACGCAGCGTAATAATCGAGTAGTTTCCCGAATGGTTTCCACCTTCCAAATACGATATTTTTGTATAGTGAAATTGACGCACATAGAGAGCACATCGAACATTGATAGCCGTCCGTTTCCATTCAACAACGAAATCTGATTACTCTATTTTTTACACTCAATTTTTTACAAGGTACGCCATGAAAACGATAATTGCCAACCTGAGCGTTCGCGCTAAACTACTGACCGGATTCGGTATTGTGCTTTCGAGTGCTGTTGTGCTTGCTGTTATTTTGATGCTTGGTATGGTGCAGAACCACGATGCTGCGGATTTTGCCGACGCGATGCAGCAGCGTCAGTTACTTCTCAGTACGGTCTCGAACAAGACCACGCAAGGGCATCTCTGGTTCGAGGAAATTATGTCCGGCGACCAAGATCAAACAGTTGATCAGTGCTATGTCCTCTGGCGCACTGGCATTGAATACACAACCATCATTCTGAACGGTGGAAAAACAGCGGAGGGCATTGTGATTGAGCCTGCCGGAGACCCTCTTGTGCGGAGCAACGCCATTATCGTCAAGCAGCAATTGGCGGCATTGATGGAGTCCGCTCAAGAACGCTATGCCGGCTTGAAAGCAGGCACAAGCGGCGCAGGCAGCAATGCCGACCAGAAATTTGATGCTGTCTATGGAACCATTATGAGCGCCATCGAAAAGTGTGAGCGTGTACAGCAAGAGCAGGTAAGCGCCAGCGTTGCACAGCAGCAAGAGCAATACTCACGAAGCCTGATGCTTGGCTTTGCACTTGTGACGTTGATTGTTCTTTTGTCATTAGTAGTCGCCATCACAATCAGTACATCCATTGTTAAGCCCGTTCAGCTTCTCAAAACAGCCGCCGAATCCATTGCCACCGGTGACTTGACCGTAAGCGTCGAGATCGCCTCCCGCGAAGAATTTGGTGCACTTGCTCATGCGTTCAATCAAATGGTGGAATCTCTCAACAAAGGCATTAGCGACCTCGCTGCTGAAAAAGTGGGTGTCGAACAAAAAGTGGTCGAAGCGACCCAAGAAATTGCCGAACAACGAGAATATCTCACACGCAGCGTTTCAACACTGCTCCAAGAAATGCGCCGCTTTGCTGAAGGTGATTTGACGGTATATGCGAAAGCAGAACGCAATGACGACATTGGTGCTCTTTTCGACGGCTTCACCGAAGCCGTGGCGAATGTCCGCGCATTAGTCGAGCAGGTGCTGGAAGCCATCCATAACGCTGCCGATGCGACCGTCGAAATTAGCCACGCTGCCTCCGAAATCGCAACCGTTTCCGAACAACAGGCGTTGCAGGCAAATGAAGTAGCGGCTGCGGTAGAGCAGATGTTTCAGACGATTAAAAACAATGCTCACAGTGCCAACCTAACCGCAGAAGCAACCGCACAAAATGGCGCAAATGCTAACAAAGGTGGCGCGGTTATGCAAAAAACACTCCTCAAAATTCAGGACATCGCG
>JANYDO010000439.1 GCA_025363605.1 Candidatus Kapaibacterium sp. | reverse complement strand
TTGCCAAAATCGGTATCAATAATTTTCACGTACTTCACATCGTTGCGAAGCTTGATGCGGCGACGCTCAAGAAACTTATTGAGAAGGTCTTTCTCATGGCGATTCTGTCCGTGGTCGTCACCGCTTCCGTCCACCCACCATTCAGGATAGTGCTTCTGGATCTCGTCAGGGAATAGCCCTGCGAAGATAGCATTACGAGCGTACGGCGTTGCCGTGGGCAAAATACCGCAGTAATAATCTTTTTGTACCGTGAAATGCGGGCGCAGCAGTTCTTCCATAAGAAGCCACTGGTCTAAGCGCATACAATCCACAATGAAGAAAAAGACAGGAGCATCGGTCTTGAGGGCGGGAACAACGTACTTATCAAGAATCTTGGGAGAGAGCAAGGGAGAATTAGCATCGTCAGGCTTTTTGAGCCAACCTTTGTATGAATCTTCTACAAACTGCGAGAACTCATTATTACACTCGCGCCATTGATTAGCTAGTGTCTCAGACAACCCCAAGTCGGGGAATTTATCGAGTTCCATGCTCCAGTTCACGAGCTTTGTGTACACATCTACCCAATCATGCCACTCCATACCCTCCATCAATCTTTGTGACACTTCGGTAAAACCTTGCAAGTAATCCTGAGTGAATTTTTGGCTGGTAATTTTATCTGATTCAAGAAACTTCTTACAAGCAGCAAGTATTTGTGCGGGATTGACGGGCTTGGTGAGATAGTCGTTAATCTTGCGTCCTATAGCTTCTTCCATAACGGTTTCAGCTTCGTTTTTCGTTACCATCACCACCGGCACAGAGTTATCTATATCTTTCAGCACAGATAGGGTTTCTAAACCGCTCATGCCAATCATGGATTCATCTAAAAAAACAAGATTGTGCCGCTCGCGTTTGAAAAGTTCAATCGCATCCTCACCATTTGTTGCGGTCGAAACGTCGTAGCCGCGCTGCTGGAGGAGAATGATGTGGGGGCGAAGAAGGTCTATTTCGTCGTCAACCCAGAGGATATGATGCTTCGGCATAATGCGTTAGAGAAGAAACGTTGAAAAAAAATACACAGCACTTTCGGTATCACCGTTGGGAGTATCACTGTATAGAGCGAATGAGATTGTACGAGCTATCATAATACCTAGAGCGCGCGTAATACTAAAGCGTAGCGTAGTGCGATGTATTTCTCCGTTGCTTAAAGCGAAGCAAAAAAAGAGGAAAGATTGTTTGAGAGTTTTTTAATGCAGAATTATCTGCAAAACATAACCAAGATACTAAAATTGCAAAGATACGCTAATTTTCAAAGATTTTTTTTAGAGTGCTTTGGCTAAGTGAATAGATAAAAGCGTCTTGCGCTCAATCTTTTTTAGCAAAGTTTTTTTACTTCTCTGTGTTATTTGCTTTTACTTTGCACATCGCTATCGTAATTTACATTCACCAAAGTTCACTAATTACTAGTTTTGGTTTACCAACACGAGGTGTAATCATGGAGATTAAAGTAACAGCCCGCCATTTTGATGCAAAACCTGCCTTAAGGGAAGAGGCAATCACATTCGCTCAGAAATTTGAGAAATTCTATAGCAATATTGTCAGTACGGAGGTCATTTTAAGCTTTGAAAGGATGCACGATTCTGTGAAAATCGCCGAATTTGTCGTTCATGTCCAAGACCACACACTTGTGGCGAAAGAAACGAGTGAGGACTTTTCCAAAAGCCTCCATGAAGGTGCCGAAAAAATGATTCGCCAGCTTAATAAATTGAAAACAAAACAACACGTCCAACTATAAAAACAACGTCTTTGAAATCGGTGCTTCGTTGCGCAAAGCATAGCGCACCACCGCTTCAAATCTCATACAACCTCTGAAATAGTCACTCTTGACAAAGACACCCTGACTCAACCCTCGGTGTCTTTGCTTGTTTTTTCTCTTTGTTCGCTCTTTCGACGTTTTATGAATCTTCATCCCCAGCCCATCGCACCGCTTCCTATTACGGTCAAAGAAATGATAGACTCCCCTATGCTACGCTTGCCACTTGAGCAAGTCAATAAAAGTGTTGAGCCAACTCGCAAAATTGCGGACAAAAATATTCACCGTCCCCAACTCGCTTTGGCAGGCTATGTGGGGCTGTTCACCTACCATCGCGTACAGATTTTTGGCAATACTGAAATGTATTATTTGAAGAGTATCACTCCGAAAAAGCGTCAGCAAGCATTTCGCACAATGGCACAATTCGAGATTCCTTGCATTATTTTGACGAATAATCACACGCTGGACGAAGAAATTATTGCACTTGCCACCGAATACAAGATTCCACTTTTCGTTACCCCCTTCGAGACCACGCGCGTTACCTACATTCTGTCGGAGTTCCTCGATACACACTTTGCTCCCCAAGTCTCCCTTCACGGTTCGTTTATGGATGTCTATGGTGTAGGAATTATGTTTATCGGCAAAAGTGGTATCGGTAAAAGTGAGATTGCACTTGATTTAATCGAACGTGGGCACAGGCTCGTGGCAGATGATGTCGTGATTTTGACCCAAAAGCGCGATGATATTTTAATTGGCGCAGGCACACAGTTGGTGCAGCATTTTATGGAAGTGCGTGGCTTGGGACTTATTGACATTCGCCAAATGTTCGGTATTCGGGCGGTGCGTTACCAAAAGCGCTTGGAAATTGTTGTTGAACTAGAGCATTGGGACGACACCAAACCCTACACACGCACGGGACTTGACCCCGAGACAATACAAATTCTTGAAGCGCCCATTTCCTACGTGCGCTTGCCGATTTTGCCGGGCAAAAATATTACCGTCATTGCCGAAGTGATTGCGCTCAATTATCTTCTTCGCGCATACGGGTACGATGCCGCCACTGCTTTTACACAGCGACTTGAGGCAGAAATTAGCCGTAAGACGCAGGGCGGAAGCGTTGAGCGTTTCCGGCGTAATCTTTCGCAGTATCACAATGACTTTGAGTGACGCGAACGCACGTACGAAAGCTCGCAAGATTTTATCGGTTCAGTTTTTCCCGATAGGTGCTTCGCAAACAGAAAAGAACCTGCCGCAGCAAAAATGCTACGGCAGGCTCTTTCATTGTGTAATCAGTCTCGCCGTCCTACTGTTTCTTAAGGGTAAAAACGGCTTTGTTTCTAATTCTTCACCGCATCCAGCAAAATCTCCGATACGTCGCGGACAGTAACGTCTTCCACTCTGCCCTTGTCCTTCACGCCGTCGTTCATCATCGTCATACAGAAGGGGCAGTTCACAGCGATAGTGTTTGCGCCCGTTGCGAGAAGTTCTTCGGTACGCTCAATGTTCACGCGCTTGCCGTCGTGCTCCTCCATGAACATCCGTCCGCCGCCCGCGCCGCAGCAGAAGCCTTTGTCTTTGCTGCGCCCCGGATTGATAACTTTCAAGCCCGGCACATCGGTGAGCGTTGCGCGCGGAGCGTCGTATTCTTTGTTGTACCGTCCCAAGTAGCAGGAATCATGGTATGCGACGGTGGAAGCAGAGATGTTTTTCCCGCCAATCTTGAGTTTACCAGCTGCCGTAAGGTCTTGGATGAACTGCGTATGGTGCAGCACTTCGTATTCGCCGCCGAACTGAGGATAGTCGTTTTTGAGCGTGTTCAAGCAGTGCGGACAGGTAGTAACAATCTTGAGGACGTTGTATGAGTTCAACGTTTCAACGTTCATTTTCACGAGCATATCAGCAAGATACTCATTGCCGGAGCGCCGTGCTGGGTCGCCCGTACATTTTTCTTCCGAACCCAAAATGCGATACTTCACGCCGGCAATGTCCATCAGTTCTGCAAATGCTTTCGTGACGCGCTTCGCACGGTCGTCGTAGCTTCCGGCACAGCCCACCCAGAAAAGGACATCCATGTCGGGGTCGTCAGCAACGGTTTTGACGTTTGTGCCTTCTGTCCAATCGGCGCGTTCCGATGGCGAAAATGCCCACGGCGTGAAGCTATTTTCCATATTGCCGAAAGCGGGTTGCACTTCGGGCGGGAAGTTTGCTTCCATGAGAACAAGCGAACGGCGCATTTCCACAATCGCGGGTACGTGTTCAATCATCACGGGGCATTCTTGCTGGCAAGCGCCACAGGTGGTGCATTGCCAAAGCGCTTCCACAGGAACGTACTCGCCGATAAAGGGCTTTTGCCATGTTGCTTGTTCTTCTGCCGTAAGGACTTTTTCAAAGACTACTTGCCCCATGTCGCCTGCTTCTTCGGGCTTTTTGCCTTTTGCCAGCAGCGTGGCGGATTCTTTTTCTTCAGGCGCACCACCGTTTTTGCTAAACGCGTCGAACTTCAGCATGAGCGGCGCTTTGTCCATCGTGCGGTCGTGAATGGCAACGATAATGGCGCGTGGGTCAAGCACTTTGCCGGTCTGGTTCGCAGGGCAAACGCTCGTGCAGCGTCCGCAGTGCGTACAGGTGTAGCCGTCCAAAAGCGTTTTCCATGTAAAATCTTCGATGTCGGTAGCACCGAATTTCTCTGCGCCTTCTTCTTCAAAGTTGATAGGTTTGAGGCTGTTCGGGTACGACAAGTTCCCGAAAAATGTGTTGGGAAGCGAGGAGAGAACGTGCAGGTGCTTGGAATACGGCAAATAGTTCATAAAGGCAAATATCAACAACATATGCGACCACGAAAAAATATCGAACACCACGTGTGCTGCGGTCTGCGGTATGGCATTTGCCAAAATACTTGCAAAAGGGCGTACCGCCCACGAAAAATCGCCACCGAGGCTAATACGAGCAGAGTTCTGGAGTAAAATTGAGGTAACAATGCTGAAAATAGTAACGAGGATAAGCCCTGCTTCTACTTTTTCGCCTTCCACTTGGAGGCGCGGTACTTTCGTCACATAGCGTCGCCAGAGAGCCGCCAGCGTGAGGAGCATAATCAAGCCGCAAAAGACATCCACCAAAACGGTAATGACGGAATAGAGCGGTCCCAGAAAATTCAGCGACCAGCCCTCGTGCAAGCCTTCCAAAATACCTTCCGAAGCCGATGCGAGCAGAATCAGAAAGCCCCAAAACACGCCTGCATGAATGGGTCCGGCGACTTTATCGCGGAGAATTTTGCTTTGCCCAAAACCGACTTTGAGTAAAAGCCACAACCGCGCCGGAATATTGTCCAAGCGGTTTTCGGGCTTGCCAAGCTGGAGGTAGGAAATAAGCCGCCTGACGTTGAAGATGATGCCGCCAAAAGCAAAGCACATCACGAGCAGAAACACGATGTTCTTGATGCCCATAGTATGAACTCCTTGAAATTGAAGAGTGAAAATAATAATATGTCAATATTTAGTTTAGGACTTTCGCAAACTCTCCATATTTGCTGTCATTCCGACGCAGGTCGGAATCTATCGGCAACGTGTACACGGCATGGATACCGACCTACGTCGGTATGACAGATTCGATTTGCGAAAGTCCTATAGTTTTTACTCTGCATCCGGCTCTATACCGAGTGCGCGAAGTTGAGCGGCGAGGCGTTCTGCTTTTTGGCGTTCTGCTTCAGCCTTTTCACGCTCTGCTTCAGCCTTTTCACGCTCTGCTTCCACCTTGATACGTTCTGCCTTCAGTAGCGCAAGTGCTTCCAGATGCAAACGCCCGATTTCCTCAAAGGGGACAAACGCCCGTCCATCGGGGCGGAACAGCCGCACTTCATCATTTTCTATGCCGAAGCGAATACCCAAGAGAGGGCTTTGCCACGAAGTCATATCTTCAATTAGGCGGAAGCCTGATTCAAGGGCTTCCCGCACATAGCCCGTTAAATCAATGCGGTCGGGGTCAACGATATAGTATTCTTCCACGCCGTACCGCTCGTAGAATTGCAGTTTTCGCGCCATTTCGCTGGCACGATTGCCGGGCGAAAGCACTTCAAAAACCACCTGTGGCGCTATTCCACCTTCTTCCCACTGTTTGTATGAGCCTCGGTCGCCTTTGGGACGACCAAACGCTACGAGTGCGTCCGGTGCGACGCGGATTTCGGGATGCCCTTCTTCGGGGTACCACAAAAGGTCTCCGGCGACGAATACATCAGGCTTTTCGGCAAACATCATGCTGAGTTCGCCTTTGATGCTGGAAATCCAGTCAAATTGCTTAGTGTTATCTGACATGGGCTGCCCGTCGGAATCAGGATAGACAATCGGTTTTATTTTTGTTTGCGAGAACATCACAACGCTCCTTTGAGAACTAGATTATACGCAAAGCCGCTTCGTTACTCGTCGCGGTGAACGGTCTCCGGTGCAAAGGCAGGAAGGCAGACCGCGATATACTCCGCACCCTCGGTGGGTGTGCTGTACTGCACCCATTCGCCTGCGTGGGTGATGATAGCTTGTCCGGCTTTGACAACGGTTGTGCCGGAGGTAGATTCGACGTGAATTTCGCCCTTGAGGACAATCGTAAACTCCTCAAATTCCGGCGTTTGCCCCGGCTCCACCCAGCCCTGAGGCGATACCATACGGGCAATGCTCGTGACGGTTGTTTTCGAGTTTACGCGCCCGATGTATTCTTCGATTCGTTTAGGTTTGGTGCCTGCGGCTTCGATGATAGAAGGCTGCGAGATGAGAGTTGGCATAGCTTGCTTCAGTTAAGGTTACAGACGAATGTTTATACGTCAACAATCTACGCAAACCGCACCGAAAATCCAATGCTGTGCGGAAAAAATCGTGGAAAAAGTGGGGGAGTTCTTTTTTGGTGGGCGTGGAGTGTAGTGCTTGGGGTATGGTGGTGATTTGTCGCCCATGCGGCAATTTCCATCGTCGTCAAGGAAAACGTACCGACTGTGGGAACGCTTCCGCCTTCGGTAAGAATATCGGCAATGTGCAGATGAATGGCATCGTTGACATTGCGAAGTGCCTCCTCGGCGGTAGCGACTGTTCATGTGAGCGTTTGCCAATGCACTCTCAACTTATTTCTTTCGGACTAAATTTCTCATTGAGAAGGAAAGACTGTCAAGTCCCTTATTACCATAGACAGTATCCATCTTTTGCTCAACAAGTGCGTTGGGGGTTAATCGAGTAACGCTGCTCAAATAGTCTTTCCTTATCGGGAAACCATTCACTGTATCTGTGTGTATATCTTTCAGAACGTAGTCAAACGACAACGTGTCCGTTGAAATATTCTTAATCTTGAGTTTGAGTGCATATGGATACCATCCACCAGAAAAAATACGAATACTATAAAAATCCATGACAGCGACTCTTTCCATCTGCACACTATCGATGATTCCCAGATTGCGGCTAGAATACGGGCTTTCTTCAATTGCACCGTTAGTAGGTATTATGGGTGTATTTAATGCAGCCTGTCTTCCTTGATGTGTCCAGTACGAGTCGTCGCATGAAACAAGTATTTGTACGAGTAGTCCCAAGTACAGTAGCCCAATAGCATTTTTCAGTTTCATAGCGAACTCCAAATAGTCGTTATTTTTGACCAAAATTTTTACAATCTAATATACAAAATCTATCTTATACCAATTCAAGTTAATAGTTGTGCATGAATAACTTCCATAACCCAATCAGGACTCGTCAGTGATGAAATAATGTCCGCACTCAAGCTCTCTACTACTTGCTTGATGTGATCAGAAAGAGCAGCAAGGTCGCTAAATATCTTCCCAGCAAACCGTTCTTTCATGTATTCCCAAACCCGCTCTGCGGGGTTCAACTCCGGGGAATAGCCAGGTAAAAATAAAATGGAAAGATTCCCAGGAATCTTCAAACTCTTGGCGTGATGCGCTCCTGCATTGTCGGTGATCATAATGTTATGTACATCCTTAGCTTGCTCATCAATACTCATGGCATTCAAAAACTCTTGAAACGTCGCACCGTTCAGCCAGGGCATCTCCCAGATGATAGAACTGCCGTCGGCTGGTGCAACGGCTCCGAAGACATATGTGTTCTCGTACTCATCTTGAATGCGCATAATGGGCTTGATGCCGCGCTTGGTGATGCGACGACGGCGAATAGTTTTTAAGCCAAAACGACTCTCGTCCATAAACCATAGCTTGAAGATGATTGGTGTTGTTGGTGTTTGCGCCTGAATGACGCACTTGACCTCCGCAATGTCGTTTGCCATTACGCTTGGATATGCTTTGGCAGCCTCGACGTTTTTTTTTCATGGCTTGGTCGGGCGACCTTGGGTTTTGCACCACATTTCTGATGCACCCAATAGTGCGTTGCTCCATAGCTCAGATTGACACCAAGAGACTCCGCAATCCATTGTTGTGCTTGCTGATAACTTGCAAATCCATCGGATTGTTCAAGGCGTTTATGCAAGAGTTTTTGGTCTATCCGATCTAATGCTGGAGGTCTTCCTTCGGGTTTGCCGATGGTGGTCAATCCTTTGATGCCTGCACGCACATACTCTGCGAGCCACGTACCAATGGTATTGCGATGGACACCCAAGAGAGAAGCCGCATCCTCGCGCAGACGAGCTTGCTCCGTTTTGAAGAGATAGAGCATTTGCAAGCGTTGATGAACGCGAGCATCAGAGGTTCGCCGTAACAATTTTTGCAAGTGCTGAACGCTTTGGCGTATAGGCGGTATGACGTGGCGCATGGTCTTGGGCTGTTTTAATAATGGAAGTAATGAGCTCTTGTCAAATATACAAAGATTTTACGCATAATTGTTTCTTGTAATTGGTAT
>JANYDO010000342.1 GCA_025363605.1 Candidatus Kapaibacterium sp. | reverse complement strand
ATTTCGGCGGCGGACAACGACTACCAACTAATTCAACAATGCTTTATCGTACACTTTGTAACGACATTCAAAGTATTTATTTTCAATCGCTTGTGGGTAATCGGAATATAGTTATCCATTTGTTTTTATCTAAACTTCAATATACTCATCAACGTTGACAATATTATTGAGGACTAAAGGAAAAAACCTCTTACTTTCCTTGAGTGCCGATCTGAGCGTCGTACATATTTTGTGTTGCTTTATAACTCCGTCTTGCTGCTCGTGCAGCCCTCTCTTTTTCAACTGCAACAGTGCTGAAATAATTTGAAAAATAACCCCGGCTGAAAGGTTTTTCAGATGGAACATCGTACCCCCTATTCGCCGAATACCAAGCTCTTACGCGAACGAGCAGCAATAAAATTACAAGAAAAACTCCAAAGCGCTCCTCTACCGGAGGGCGTCGAAGAATTGCAGCAACGCCTCCGCGCAGCCGAGCTACGGGCTATCGAATTGGAATTGCTCCACGAGGAAGAACTTCACCACCACTGCGAGGAAACGGAATTTCAGTTTTCTCTTCTTAACGCTGTTGGACAGGCGGTCATTGCCACGGACGTGCGCGGCATGATTACCTATTGGAACCCGGCAGCCGAGACGCTGTATGGGTGGAAAGCAAAAGAAGCACTTGGTCGGAATGTCGTGGAAACGATTTCCTCGTTGGAATCCAAAGAGCAAGGGGATGAGATTATCGCCCATCTCCTGCGTGGTGAGTCGTGGTCAGGAGAGTATTGGGTACAACGTTTTGATAAGACTGTGTTTCCGGTACATATCTTCGATACTCCTCTTCTCGATTCGTCGGGTGCGCTGATTGGTATTATCGGTATCTCTCACGATATTACCGAGCAGAAGCAAAATGAAGAGAACCTTCTGCGTGTCAATCAGATGCTTTCTCATTTTCAAGATGCAATTCAGCAGGTTTCGATTGTTTCCAAGACCGATAAGCGAGGATTCATAACCTATTTCAACGATAAGTTTGTCGAAATTAGCGGTTACAGTTCGTCCGAACTGATTGGGCAAAAGCATAATATTATCAATTCCGGTTATCACCCGAAACAGTTTTGGGTGGATATGTGGAAGACCATCGCATCGGGAAAGCGGTGGCACTGCGAAGTCCGGAATAAAGCAAAAGACGGCTCGTACTATTGGGTGGATACATTCATTATCCCCTTGCTTGACGACCACGGCGGAGTACGAGAGTTTCTTTCCATTCGCAATGACATCACTGAGCGCAAGCACATCGAATATGAGTTGAGTACGCAACATCGGTTAATCCGTACTATTGCGGAAACCTTACCAAGCTTGGTGGGATATTGGACACCCGATTTACGTTGTACCTTTGCGAATAAGGGTTATTTGGAATGGTTTGGCAAAACGGTTGATGAAATGGACGGTATCACGATGCAAGAATTGATGGGTGAGACGCTTTTTCTCAAAAACGAACCCTATATTCGCGGCGCACTCCGAGGAGAAAAGCAACAGTTCGAGCGCACTCTTGACAAAGCAAATGGTGAAGTGAGTTATACATGGGCGCAGTACATCCCGGATATTGCCGATGGCGTGGTGCAGGGGTTTGTGGCGGTCGTGCTCGACATTTCGGAGATAAAAAAAATACAAATCAACCTCAACCAAGCGCAGCATCTCGCCCACATCGGCAGTTGGGAATGGGATCTCGTGCAGAACAAAATCTATTGGAGTGACGAACTATATTTGCTCTTCGGAGAAGATAAACAATTGTACCAGCCTACTATTGAGAGCTATTCCAAATATCTTTCGGCGGAAGTCGCAGAACAGGTAGAAGCCAAATTCACGGCTGCTCTGAAAGGAGAACAATTGTTCGCAATAGAACACAAAATTATACGTGCCGATGGTACGACGCGCTATGTTTTCGTGCAGGCTTCGATCATCTTTGATAATGAAATGCGACCGATACAGATGTATGGCACAACTCAAGACATCACCGAGCGCAAAGAAGCAGAAGAAAAAATCCGCCAAAGCGAAGCGAATTTGCGTGCCATCATGGATTCGTCCATCCAAGCATTCTGGCTCACCGATACAGAGTTGCGTGTCAAGGCTTTCAATAGAGTCACTGAGCAAATTGTTCAAGCGCTCTTTGGTCGGGAAATTATTATCGGGGAGTCAATTTTGAACTATGTTTTGCCCAAACAGCGAGAACGTTTTATCGAATGTACTCACAGATCGCTTGCGGGTGAGACTGTGACCTACGAAGAATCATTCACTATGGAGTTTGGCGAAGAGCAATGGTCAGAACTGATGTATTTGCCTACTCACAATGCAGAAGGAAATATTATCGGGCTGACGCTGAGTAGTTTCAATATCACCGAACGCAAAATAGCCTACCAAGAGCTTGAAAAAATGAATGTCACACTCGAAGAGCGCGTTGCAAAGCGTACTCAAGAACTCGTCCTCGTTAATAAGGAAAAAGATGAATTTTTAGGCATCGCCGCACACGACCTGAAGAATCCGCTTGCCGGTATTCTTTCCAGTGCAGAGATTATCAATCGCTATTTTGTTGATGATTCTACGCAGCATTTTACGAAGATGATTATTAGTGCCGGCAATCAAATGTTGGATATTATTACAAATTTACTCGACGTAAACCGCATTGAAACCGGGATGCTCAATTTGCATCTCGAAGCTGTCAATCTCAACGTACTCGATAGCATTGTCAAAGAGTATCAGGTATATGCAACACAAAAAGGCATCCTTCTTCATTATGAAAAGCCCGCGAATGAAGCTGCATGGGTACGGGGAGATAGACAATCACTTTGCCAGATTTTCGATAATCTCCTTTCCAATGCTGTGAAGTATTCCCCACGCTGGACAAACGTGCGAATACGAGTTCTGCCGAACATACTCAATCCCGATGGCTCTGTTATTCGGGTAGAGATTCAAGACGAAGGACCGGGTTTAACCGACGAAGACAAGAAAAAACTGTTTGGGAAATTTGCCCGACTCTCCGCGCAGCCCACGGGCGGAGAAAACTCTACGGGCTTGGGCTTATCTATTGTGAAAAAGCTCGTCGAGTTGCAAAATGGACATGTATGGTGCGAAAGCACATTCGGGAAAGGCGCAACGTTTATTGTGGAATTGCCGAGTGCGCATAATAACGCGGCATAAATTTGTGGTGGCTTGCAGCAAATTTTAGACATTGCAGCATGTTACCTTGCTCTCCTTTATCCATTTTAGGACTTTCGCAAATCGCATTTGTCATACCGACGTAGGTCGGTATCCATGCCGCCTACACATTTCCGCTAGATTCCGACC
>JANYDO010000339.1 GCA_025363605.1 Candidatus Kapaibacterium sp. | reverse complement strand
GCCGAAAAAATAGTTTGGCGAAACGCGCGAAGGTCAGCATATTGCTGGGGTGAGGTTTGGTTCACAAACGCAATCTCACCACCAGCACTTTCAGATGCAAATCTGAAAGTGCTTTTTTTTCAAAGAGCCAAAGATTTATCTCTAAACTTCAACTTCATTGAACAAAGTAAAATCGGTGCTGACCTCACGCTGCGGAATCTGGAACGCGCCGCCAATCTCATTCAAAGTTTCAAGCAAGTCGCCGTTGACCAGACCAGCGACAGCAAGCGCGTGATACATCTAAAGCACTACATCGAAGGAGTCATCACGAGTTTAGAGCCGAAATGGAAAACAACGCAGCGCAGGGTAGAAATCGAATGCACCGAAACGATAGAACTGGAGACGTATCCGGGCGCAATAGCACAAATTATCACAAATTTGGTGACGAACTCGCTTCTGCACGGGTTTGAGGGCTTTACGGAGGAAGGTGTGATGAAAATAAAAGTGGAGCGTGAAAGCAGCAACATAATTATGAAATACAGCGACAATGGGCGCGGCATTCCGCCTGAAATTCTCCCGCGCATCTTCGATCCATTTTTCACAACGAAGCAGGCACAAGGCGGGACGGGCTTGGGGATGCACATTGTGTATAATTTGGTAACGCAGAAATTAGCGGGCAAAGTTCGGTGCGAATCAGAAATGGGTAAAGGCACAACATTTATCATAGAATTATTGATGTGAGAAAAGAGATTGTCGCTTGAATCAAAGCGATGCTCCGTCTTACTCCGCTCCCACAAAAACCGCCGCCAACGGCATCGTAAAATCATGCAGCATGACCGACCGCACAAGAGCAGGCGCAGCGCTCTCCGAAGCCGTCTCAATAAACACATCACGCAGTTCAAAATCCTGTACGCCATTGACCAAACCATTCACATACACTTCCACTGAGCGCGTTCGTGCGTCCACAAGCCAGTATTCGCCAATGCCGCAGCGTTCATAGAGTTTCATTTTGTCGCCTCTGTCGCGTTTCATAGAGCTGGGGCTAATGATTTCCACCACAAGGTCGGGTGGGCCTTGTACGCCGTCCGGCGTTACCAAATGCTGCTTCTCGCGGGAAAGAAATAATACGTCAGGTTGGGCGGCATTGTACTCGTCCAAGAAGACATCAATCGGGGCGTAGAGAACTTCGCCAAGATTATGCTCGGTCGCAAAAAGACGCATAGCAAAATAAATATTGCCGGAAATGCGCTGGTGAAACGGCGAAGGCGCGGATTTAGCCACAAGTTCTCCATTCAGTAGTTCGTAATAGAATGAATCGGTATCGTCGAATTCCATTATGCGGAAGTCGTTCGTTGTTATGCGCTCTAGCACTACGGGCAGCACATCGGGCGAAGCCTCAAGAAGCGTGGTCATACTTTTCCTTCTTTGAACTGCGTAAAAAATACTATTTTCTGCAATCTACAATTTTGGGTGCAGACTTCCAATCAAGCACAATGCACAATCGTTTTTGAGGTTTTCAAGACCATTATCCATCCATTCTTTTTTCCAGAGTTTGTATGAAAAATCTCCTCCAGACTATTCGCCAGTCACTAGGTTTGCAGATTGCGATTCCGGCAGCAGCCGTTATCTTTGCGTTGGCATTTGTGGGAATTGTTGCCTTCTTCACGCAGCAGCGTCAGAGCGGTTTCCGATTAACGATGGAAAAAACAGGTGCTATTGCCGAACTGGCTGCCACTTCCGCCGCGCCGGGTGTGGATTTCGGTAACCGCGAGTCCGTCATGCAAGCGCTCAGTGGCGTTCCGAAACTCTCCGGCTTTCGCTACGTTGTTGTACGGACAGCCGACGGCGATACACTCTACACAAATGGCTACAATCTTGTGCCGATAGTTCTTCTTGCCAAACCAACCGACGCACAAAAACGTGATACAGCCGTGCGAAATTTTATTGAATCGGGCGTGGCTGTGGCTGTTGCGCCCATCATGGGAGCAACGGGCAGAATGGGCGATGTTATTTTCGGAATCAGTCTTGAGCAAACTGAGCAGGGTGTCCGCGAGGGTGTTCAAGCATTCGCGGCAGTAGGCATCGGAGGCGGGATAATTTGCGCTTTCGTGATTTTGTTTATCGTGCGGCGCTTGGTCAGACCAATTGTGCGCCTTTCGGATATTGCACAAAAAGTAAGCGAGGGCGATTTGGAACAAACTATGACGACCAGTTCCGTGAATGAAGTTGGTCGCCTGAGCCGTGCTTTTAACGTGATGGTGGGGAACATTCGGCAAGGTGTAGAAGAAATAGAGCGGGAAAAACTCAGCGTTGAGCGCAAAGTGGAAGAGGCGGTGCGCGAAGCTGAATTGCAAAAGCGCTATTTGGCGTTTAGCATCCGCCTTATTTTGGAAGAAATGCAACGCTTTGCGCATGGAGATTTGACCGTCGAACTCACCCCAGCTTTTGAAGGTGACGAAATCGGTGAACTTTATGTCGGCTTTAACGAAGCTATCACGAACATCCGCACAATGCTCATTGCCATTGTGCAAGCGCTCTCGGAAACTGCTTCTACCTCGTCGGATATTCAGCACGTCACCGATGACCTCGCTCGCGGCACTCGAACGCAAACACTTCAGACGCAAGACATCGCTAATGCGGTGGACGCTCTCGCGCAAGCAAGCATGGAAAATAGCCGCAATGCTGACCGCGCCTTAGACGTAGCCAATCGCAACGGACAAACCGCAAGTTCGGGCGGCGTGATAGTAGGGCAAACATTGAGTAAAATCGAGGAAATCGCATCAGTGGTGAGCTCGTCGTCGGCGACAGTAGCTCGATTGGGCGAGTCGAGCGCACAAATCGGTGAAATTGTTTCAGTCATCAACGAAATTGCCGACCAAACGAATTTGCTTGCGCTCAATGCAGCTATCGAAGCCGCCCGTGCAGGCGAGCAAGGGCGAGGCTTCAGCGTCGTTGCCGACGAAGTACGCAAGCTCGCCGAGCGCACCAGCAAAGCCACAAAAGAAATTTCTCAGATGGTCAAAACCATTCAGTCCGAAGCAGATGCTGCCGTCAAAGCCATGAACGTGGGAGCATCCGAAGCAATGAAGGGCAAAGACCTTGCGGGCGCGGCAGAGCGGGCGCTTGCGGAGATTGTCCAGAGTTCGGGCGAGGTTGCATCGGTGGTGAACGAAATTGCGAAGGCAAGCCGTGAACAGTCCACCACAAGCCAAAACCTCGCAAAAAACATAGACGAAATGGCAAGCATTACCACGACCACCGAACAGGGAGCAGATGCCATAGCGACACTTGCCACGGAACTGTACGGGCTGATGGAACACTTGCTTGCGCTTATGCAGAAATTCAAAACGAATAACCGACTTAGTGCGCCGATAGAGTAGGAAGTCACATTACCTATCGCACTCGTTTTCACATATTTCAACAACATTATGCAAACATTGACAAAACTTTTCTTCGGTACTTTTTTTGCAGCTACGGTTTGTGCTGTGGGATGTGGCAAAAAAGAAGAACAGAAAAATGTATCGCCAATTTCCGCCACCTCCACGGAAATAGTTCTTGCCGTCAAAGATTCTACCACGTATTATTTTATGGGCGAACTCCAAGACCAAGCTAAAAGCCGCACTATTAATGTTCAAGGTGATCTGACTTTCAATGGCAGCATCGTAGAAGGAAAGTATCATTACAATAGCGGAAGTGGAATTTTGGATTTGAAGGGTACTGCTACCGCAGATGGAATAGTGAGCATTGAAGAACAAACTAGTTCGGGAGAATTTGGGTACAACCCCGACCATAAAGCAAAAACGACTGCCGTCATTCGCGGTAAACTTGACCGCAGACAAGGTTTGATAACAGGTACATGGGTTTCTGCTGACGGGAAAACATCATATCCTTGCACAATGAAAATGATTGCAGAATACAAAAAAATCAAACATCCGGCGTTGGGTGTTTCTATTAGCTATCCTACGTTTGCGGCTTCGGATTTTGCTGTCTTGAATGATTCCCTGAAGCGCACTATGACTTCTTCATACGATTCGTCGGTGAAATCGGTGCAATCACAAATTGATGAAATTAAAAGCGATACCTCTTGGAAGCCGGATTTTAACCCCATCGAACGGCTCTCAGAAACAGATGACCTTGATATTTTTCACGTATCGCCGTCGCTCGTTAGCATGACGCATCTGGCGTACATGGACGGCGGTGGAGCACATGGGAACTATGCTTATCATGGCGAAACATGGAAAAAAAATGGTGCAGCGTGGGAGCGTGTTCGCTTGCGTGAACTTTTCACGGCAGATACGGCGTACTACAAAGTCGTCAGTGATCTCCTTATCACAGCACTTAAAAAAAGGGATGCAACATTTGTCGTGGATGGCACGGTGAAAGATTTTCGTGATGGACTGCGCAAAGGTGATTTGACGTGGGCAATTCGTCCGGCGGGTATAACGTTTATTTTCTCTCCCTACGAAGTAGCCTCATACGCTGAGGGGGCGATTGAAGTTTTTCTTCCGTGGAAAGTGCTTGGTTCATACATCCGTCGTGACGGTGTGCTGAAAGAATTGTTGCCGTAAAAGCATTTTTTATACAACAACGTCCGACAGTGAACCATAAAAGGGTTTGCTGTCGGACGTGATGTTTGGGGATGTTTTTTAGCTGTGTTCGGGTCAAATCAATAGATATAGGACTTTCGCAAATCGCATCTGTCATACCGACGTAGGTCGGTATCCATGCCGTGTACACGTTTCCGATAGATTCCGACCTGCGTCGGAATGACAGCAAGTATGGAGAGTTTGCGAATGTCCTAAGATATTTTCCACGTTATACCAAATTCAGTTGATTGTTGTGCAATAGAATATCAACAGAGCTAGTAAACAAGGGGTTGCAACCCATTGTTATGCACGATTGTTAGTTCAATTTGGTATTACTGCTTGACCACTTTTTCGATAATGCTTTGCCCGCCTCGCAGCACTTCCACGAAATACACACCGACGGGGAAGCTCGTCAAATCAAGGTTTTTGGTGTATGTACCGGAGGGCATTGTTTCTTGAATCGAAAATAATGTTTGTCCAAGAGCATTGCGCAGAGAAATGTTGACAAGCGTGCTTTGCGGTACGGGTACTTGGACGGTGAGCAAGGTACTGGTAGGATTGGGGAATATCCGTACACCCGCATCATTGATTGCTTGCACACTAACGGGCGTAGCAGAAGCTGTGAGACCAATACTCGAAAATGTCGCCGAGCCGCTTACATGAGTAATATTACCGACAAACGTACCTGATTGCGTTGGTGAGAACCGCACAAAGACTGTCGTTTGAGCGAGTGTACCACTTGCGGGAGTAAGCGTGAGCGATTGTGCAAACATATCGTTCTGTGTGGTGGACAGCCCGAAACCGCTTGGGGCGGTAATGACAAGGTTTGACGCAAGGTTGCTCGCACTGACGGTATAGGAAAGAACCTTGTTCATTCCAACAGTCGTCGAACCGAAAGCGAGTGAAGTGACGGAAAGATTTGCGCTTGGTGTTGCAATCGTTCCTGTGTATTCCGTTACAGATTCAGTAGGTGTTGCACTTCCATTGATGCTCGCTGTCTCTGGTGTGCCGTAGTATTGCAGACCAAGAATGTAGGGGTAAACAGGCTTGTGGCTTGCATCCACCGTAACGTAGTAGGCATACACACCGTTCGGATACTCCGGCGTAACAGCAAAACGCCCATTGTAGGCATCCAAATCGCCTGAACCCTGCACAAATTCATAATCCTGCAAAAACGAGCCAATCGGATATTGTGTAGAGACAGTTGGTCCTTGTTTTGATGCTTCTAGCACTGTCGTACTGCCTGGAAGAGTTGTGCGGGCGGTAATATTCCGTGTTTGATAGCTTGGGGTCATACGCTTCAATGCGCCTGTGCCGTTGGTGCTTGTGTATGCGTAAGGACCATAGACGGGAAAACCGTCGAAAGAGAAACCAACAAGCGGGGAGTGCTTCGTGGCATCTATTGATTGTAGGCAAGTTGGGTAGATGTGGTGGTGATAGGTACTGCTTTGGTCGGGATGACCGGAGCAGGCATCAAAACTTACACTTTCAAAAAAATACGCATTGCGTTTCCACGTTCCGTTATTGTTGTAAGTCATCCCGTCGTCAGCATTATACATCGGCACACCGTTGACAAAAGTGCCGATTTTGCCAAGTCCAACGGTTACTTTCGTAGCGGAGGCTTGCGGATTGCGGGGAATTTTGAATGACCAGTTTTTATTGGCGGCAGTGTTCGGATTCATTGGCCACGTCCCAATAGAATAACTCGGAATTCCGGAAGCATTGACATACACATAGTTTGTGGAATACCGCACTTTCTGAATGTCTGCCGGAAGCCCATTGTAGCCTGTGGCTCCGGTCTTGTTGAGTTTCCATGACGTAAGCTCCGGTGTCGTTTGTGCAGGTAGCGCAACAAAGGCGAGTAGAAACAGTAAGGTGCAAGCAGCAGCGTGCTTAACGAGCTGGTAGGATTTCATTGTGTTGTTCCCGAAAAGTGTGGTAGAGTGATAGCGTGAAGGTGGCATAATATGGTACTTCTCCTGCATTTATCCAAGAAATTTATGGCTTTTTTTCATTTTGCGAATTGCTATAATTCTCATTTGTGTATTTTTGTATCTGTTTGTTACAAGTGTGCAGTTCACCACAACACCACAAAAACAATGATAGAATCACTCCTCGAACCGCTCCCACTCTTTTTTGTGCTGGGATTGCTTGCCGGATTTTTGAAGTCAGATTTACGTTTGCCTGATGCAATTTATGATATTCTCAGCACGTACCTCTTGCTGGCAATAGGCATCAAAGGCGGCACACAACTTGCTAAAATCGGTATTGGCGGCGTTCTTTTTCCTGCTTTGGGAACGCTTGCTATCGGAATTATTACGCCGTTCATTGCATTTACCATTGTTCGGTTTGTTGGTAAACTCGCCCGACCTGATGCTGCTGCTCTTGCGGCGCATTATGGTTCGGTAAGTGCGGTGACGTTTGCTGTGATTCAAAGCTACCTTGACATTCGCGGTATTACCTACGAAGGATATATGGCGGTTCTGCTGATGCTATTGGAAATTCCTGCGATTATTATCGGCATTGCTCTGGCTCGCGGTGGCAGTAATAGCGGGAAGAGTTCCCTCTTTTCACGCGATATGCTGCACGAAGTATTTTTGAATCGTGGGGTGTTTCTGCTTATAGGCGGTTTGTTTGTTGGCTTGATAGCCGGTAAAAGCATCAGCGTTTTGCAGCTGGTGTTTAAGGACGCATTTCCGGGATTATTAGCGTTTTTCCTGCTTGAGATGGGTATTGTTGCTTCCAAACGTCTCAGTGAATTTCGGAGTGCCGGAAAATTTTTAATCGTTTTTGCCTTGATAATGCCGCTCATTTCAGCAATGTTCGGTGCTTTCTTTGGTACACTCGCGGGCTTATCCGTGGGCGGGACAGCAGTTCTGACAACGATGGCGGCAAGCGCGTCCTACATAGCTGCCACGGCTGCCATCCGAATAGCAGTGCCGGAAGCAAACCCAACGTATTATGTGACAACAGCATTGGGAATTACCTTCCCATTCAATATCGCCTTGGGTTTGGGTTTGTATCTTCAAATGGCAGAATTTGCGCATACAATTCTTAAATAGGGTTGGAGTCTTAACGTTACCATCAGTCTCTTCCGAAGGATTGTATCAATACTGACACAAAAGCCCGATAAACATCTGTTTATCGGGCTTTTGTTATGAGTATTGCATTCAAGAATGCTTTATGTCTTCTTCATTACGGGAAGGAAATCGTGCTTGACTCAATAAATTTTCCGTCTTTAATTTTCCAAATAATGTATGTGCCTGCTGTTACATCGCCGGTGTCATTGAAGTCCAGTGTACCGCTTGCGCCGTCATAGTTAATGTTACCACCCTTTGCGATGATTGCTGCTGCCTTCGCGTATTCACCAACATTGATAAGCGTTGCCCCGTCATTATCGTTTGCCACAAGCCGCATCGTTTTTGCCACTTCCGTCGGAACTGTAGATTTTGCTTTCAGCATAGCATACGCCAGTGAGTAAATTGCATCATAGACCGTAGCACCGTAGGAATTGGTCGAAACTGCACCAAGTAAGGATGCGAGCGATGTAGCAGACATTTCACTGGCATCGTTGCTGGCTTTGCTTTGGTATTCTTCAAAAGCCTTGTTGAATTTTTGGTAATTTGGATAATTTTGCGGGTGAATATAGACAAAACCCTGCATCCCCTCAATTAAAGACTGCTCGGCACCATAGAGAAAATCGTTGTTGTAGTTTGCATCGCAACCCAAAAGCTGGGGTTTGTAAGTAGCCGTAAAATGTGGCTTTGCGGTGTTAATAATTTTTGCACCCTCTTCGCCACGGCTCACTATGTAGATAAGTTGTGGTTTTTGAGAAAAGACCTGATCGACGATTGGCTTAAAATCAGCATTCTGAAAATTAGTCATATCGGGAATTTTGGCAGAGGCAAGTATTTTCCCCCGACGTTTCTCAAAGGTTTCGCGGAACGTCTTTGCAAGCTCGTTGCCGTAGGGATCATCAATATAAATCAAGCCCGCAGTGCGAACCTTTAATGAGTCCATATAGACAGCCGCAATGCGTCCTTGGAAAGCGTCCGAAGGAACGGTACGCCAAACAAGGTCGTTGTCCTCAAGGTCGCTAATCTTGGGCGAAGACGACGAACCGGTAATCAGCATCACCTTATTCGGAATCGTGACTTCTGCTGCTTTCATGGTCATACCCGAACCGCCCGAAGTAATGATGAATCGCGCACCATCGCTTATCAGACTATTGATAAATGCTTGGGCTTTGGGATAGTTTCGCGTTTCGTTTTGGACTGCAATCAGTTCCAGCTTTTTCCCTAAAACGCCACCGGCAGCGTTTATTTCTTCAACCGCCATCCGCGCGCCCTGAAGTTGCGTTGTTCCCGTTGGGTCGGAAGTAACGATGCTCATGCCGATTTTGATAGTTTCTCCGGCTTTGGCAGGTGCTGCCGATTGCGCTGCGGGTGCTTGGGCAAACGTTCTATACATTGGCATTGTGCAGAACACGAGCAGGCACGCCGCGCAAGCAAAAGTAATTCGTGTTTTCATGGTATGGAAGAATAAATATACGAACGGTGATTTCAAAAAGTTAGAGGTGTTCATCATGCTCTTCGGTTTGTTTGAAGCGGCTCAAATATTGATCAAGGCTATATAAACCCGGTCCACTGACAAGAAGTGCAAAACTAAGAATGGTGTACGTGAAAGCGAGTTCACCCTTACGAGAAAACGGGTCATAGTTGACAAAAAAGAGCGCTTCGACAACCGCCGAAAA
>JANYDO010000333.1 GCA_025363605.1 Candidatus Kapaibacterium sp. | reverse complement strand
GGTATCAGCACCGTTCATTTGCAATTCTACCGATTTGCCTATGCGTCCTGAAATTTCCCGCACCACGCGGCGCATCTTCGTGAACAAAATTTCCACCGGAGCCATCCGCATTGACATAGAGACGGATTGGAGTTGGCGAGTAATCTTACTGAGCATCGTTGCAGATTTGCGGAATTGCGGCAGATTGAGGTTGATAATATCGGGACTGTTGAATGCCATCGTCTGCATGGTCACCAGTTCTCCGACTAAATCAAATAAGCGGTCAAGTTTGGAAGTCTCAACACGAATCTCCGAGCGCTCAACCGTTGGTGCGCCGTGATTTGCATGAGCTCCATTACGCTGATGTTCGAGAAACGCATCATGCGGCACTCCCGTTTCCGAATGAACTTCTGTTTCCGGCGGAGTCTGGTGGGCGGACTCTTTATTGGTACGAGGTGGGGAAGTGGTTTCGATAGAATACGTGATATCCGAAGCAGACATAGATTCTAATGCTCCAATGAGCGCATCTACTTGTGAATGAAGGGTAATCAAGACAGCAGCATCAAGGGATAAATCTCCGGCAACAATCATATCGGCAAAAACAGAGGCACTTTGCATTAAGGTTCGAGCTTCGTCATGGTCATGCACAAGCGTTTTGAAGGTCGGGTTGTTCAGAATGGCTAAAATACTTCCTACTGTGGGAACAATACTTTCGCTTGGTGGCGCGGTCTCACTGAAAGCATTGATGGCAGTAAGCAGAGTAGTGGTATGTTCTTTAAGAACGGTGGCGTAGGTGTGTTTGACAGAATAATCGTCATTGTGAGCCGATACAGAGGAAACTCCAAAGCCTTCGGCAGCGACTCCATGCGCAGTACGGAACCGTTCAATCAGCAGATGGGTTTTTTCGGTACTCGCCTCGGAATGGTACTCTTGCTGTGCCGGCGTTCCTGTTGCGGTATGCTGTATTTCTTTCACTAATTCACGGAGACAATCAAATGCTTCGTAGATGAGTTCCAGCATAGATTCCGACTGCTGTTTGGGTGTTTCGCGTACCGTATCGAAGAGTGTTTCTGCTTCGTGAGTGAGGTCTTGCACTAAGGCGAATTGCAAGAATCCTGCTACTCCTTTCATGGAGTGGAAGGAACGAAAGAGAACACGGATATTTGCTTCGATGACACTCACATCTGCTTCGCCGAGCGATTCAACCAGAGGCTCCGTGCGTTCGAGTCCCGATAGAGCTTCCTGTACAAAATCGTGAACAAGTTCCTGCATATCAGGAAGCCGATGGAGAGTCGTTGAAGAACGTTGTTGTGAAGATTCCATAACCAAGTGTCGGGTAATTGAAGGCAAGATGATTTTTCAACAAAAAAACCTTGCTAAAAATATATGCCAGTTTTTAAGTTGTTGAAAAATATACAGTTTTCTAAACGGGAAAGCAACGTGATTCGCAAAATGACAATAATTTATCGCAGTGCGAGAAAAACCTATCACATTAAATGGCAATAGCTTTTGCGTTTTTGATGTGAACGGAATATCTATTATGTAAAGAAAAACGGATAATACTTCAGTTGCAACCGAACACCGAAATCAGCGTACACGGAAATTTATTCTACAACCGATTCCCTCTTTTGTAAACGTTGAAAGCGTTCTATGTTCTATCGCGTCTTGAGTTTTTGTCTGGTTATGTGGTGTTCGGCGGTGCTGATTTCTGCACAAACATTGCCTCCGCAGTTTCGTTCTAAACAAGCCCCTTCCACAACAGCAAGTATGACGATTGAGGAATACGAACCCAAGTCTATGCTGATTGTGCCGGAGCATCCCGTCAAGCGGGCAAAGTATCCGTTTATTGATGTTCATAATCACCAAGACGGACGCATGGCACGGCAAAATCTGGAACGTCTCGTCCGCGAAATGGACAGCATCAATATGCGCGTGATGGTGAACCTCAGCGGCGAAAATGGCGGGCGTTTGAAAAGTAGCGTTGAGAATATGGACAAGCAATATCCGGAGCGCTTCATCACCTTTGCGAATGTTGATTTTTCCATTGACCGCATGGACGACCCGGACTTTGGCAAAAAAGCTGCGGCACAGTTGGAACAGGATTACAAAAACGGCGCACGGGGCTTGAAAATCTACAAGAACCTCGGCTTGACTGTGCGCGACGGAAGCAATCGCCGCATTCCTACCGACGACCCGCGCTTAGACCCGATTTGGCAAAAGTGCGCCGAGCTTGGCATCCCCGTTCTCATTCACACCGGCGAACCCAAATCGTTTTTCGAGCCGCACGACCGCTTCAATGAACGATGGCTAGAGCTAAAGCAGTTCCCCAATCGCGCCCGCCCGGGCGATGTGTATCCGCCGTGGGAACAGGTGATGCAGGAGCAACGCAATCTTTTCCGCAAGCACTCGCGCACGAAGTTTATTGCCGCACACTTTGCGTGGTTGGGCAGCGACCTGAAACGCCTTGGCGAGGTACTGGACAGTTTGCCGAATGTCTCGACAGAATTTGGGGCGATTATTGCTGAGCTTGGTAGGCAGCCACGCGCAGCACGAGCATTTTTCGTTAAGTATCAAGACCGATTGCTCTTTGGGAAAGATACGTGGGAGATGACCGAGTACCACACGTATTTCCGCGTCTTGGAGACCGACGACGAGTATTTTGATTACTTCCGCAAGCGCCATGCCTTTTGGAAAATGTACGGCTTGAATCTCCCTGACGATGTCCTCAAGAAAATTTACTACAAAAATGCACTGAAACTCTTTCCGCATCTGAACGCGTCAGAGTTTCCGCAATAAAATTTTCCCTGCTTCACTTCTTCACCTTCGGTTGCTTGGGCTTTGGCGCAGGAAGTTCGTTCGCAGTGGCGGCAATAATGCTGGAGAGAAGTTTTTTGTCGTCGAGTTCTTCGGTGATACGGAAGTAGAGTTTTGCGCCCGGATACGGCGGAGCTTCAAAAACATTCGTCCCTAATTTTTCTCGCCCTGCTGCTGTTGGTTTGACGAAAAGCTGATTGTCGCAGACAAACGCAACGACTTTTTCATCGCAATAGACCGCATATTCGCCAAACATTTTTTTATACGAAATATTTCCCGCCTCAGCTATCTGCTCAGAGATATACTCTTCAGTACCGTACACATTTAGAGAGCTCATCAGCACGAAAGTTCTTTGAAAGTTCAAGAATCCAATACGAAGCAGACCTCAAGCCGTTCGATGTCCGTTCTCTGCCATTCGCGGAGGAGTTCAAGCCCGAAGCGGAAACAACTCCAATCACAGCGGTCAGGACGATGTAAGCGCGTGCGATAATACGGGTCGCTCTGGGCTTTGTTGCCCATCCACAGAACCCAGATGTAGGCAAGCGCAACGGCAATCAGCAATCGGTGTATTTTTTCTGGGTCTTTGAGACGTGTTTTGTGGAAAGAAAAACCTCGGCTTTTCACATCGCTAAAGAGTGTTTCAATCAAAAATCGCTTTCGATACGCTTCACAGGCATCGGGTGCGTTATCAAGGTTGGTCAGCAGATAGAGCGGGTCT
>JANYDO010000319.1 GCA_025363605.1 Candidatus Kapaibacterium sp. | reverse complement strand
CTCGACCAGTGAGCTACTGCGCTGAACGTTCGTACCGGAATACTCCAACACCGACTGCGAACCCGCATACACCGGAGCATTGCCCACAATCGTGCCCGTGCCCAGTAAACGTAACGTGCCGCCTGTGCTACCGTTGCCGTCGACGCGGAATGTACCATTATTGGTCAATGTTTGCCCATCAGCAATCGCAAGTACGGCAGGGGATTGGACGACAATTCCGGAGCCTGCGCCGAGAGTGATGCTGTTTTGTACCGTTGCAACAGTGTTGGTGATACCGTTGGTGTTGCCCATGACGTAGAAGGTCGTTCCACTCAAGAGAAATGTTGGCGCTGCCATTCCTGAGCCGTTGGGCTGGTCGTTCCACGAAGCAGGTAAGGATGCGTCGCCGCCCATGAAGTAGTATCTATCACTAACGGGAACGACGTTGACGTTCACTATTGTAGATGCCGCAAAACCGAGTGCATCGGTCACCGTAACCGTATAGGATTGATTTGCTATGCCGATAAACGTGGGGAATTGCGTGGTGGGCGTTGGTGCGGGAACAAGGTTGGTCACGGGCGACCAATTCCACGTAAACGGTGCTGTACCGCCGCTCAATGTTGGAAACGTTAGTACGGTCGGTGTGAGTGCCGGTGCGATTTGTGAGCCACCACTGATGCGGGGTTCAAAATTAACACGTACTGTGCTTGCGGCATTTGTTAGAGTATTATCTATGGTATAATTGAACGTATTTGAGTGTCCTGCCGGAATCAGATTCGTGGGCGTGATATTAACAGGATTGCCTGTTGCTGGGGTGACGGTAGCTAAGAGCGCAGGCGGCACAAGCGTAATGCTGTACGTCGGCACAGGCGAAGCGGGGGCCATGCCCGGAAGCAGCACAGATGTAGGCATACCGACGGTCGGGTCGGCAATGACAGACGGCACAACGGTAGAAGTTGCACGAACAGGTGCATTGACGAGTGTTCCAGTGTTTGCACCTTTGCTGTCGCTTGCCACACTGCCGCCGTATTCGTTGAATTTCCAATAGCCTTGTAAATTCGCCCAGTTCGGGTGCGTGGTGCTGATTTCAACGCCCTTATAGCGGTTAATCATCGTTTGCGGCAAGGCGGTGTTCCATAGCCGTACTTCGTCTATTTGTCCGTTGAAAAATGGTGCTGCGCCGCTCATGGAGCCAATAGTGAAGGTGGAAGCGTTATCTGCTACCGCCGCCACTGTTGCCACGTTGCCATCTGAGAGACCATTTGTGAAGATACGCATGATTGCGCCATCGTAACTGACCGCAATGTGCGACCATACGCCAAGAGGCAAAGCAGTCGTTGAGACAAGTACAGGGCTTGTCCATGCTGCACCATCACCTACTTGAAAGGCAACGTTTCGGGCTGCGTTCAGGGCAACACTCACGACATTGTTTTTACCAACAATTTGCCCACTTCCCGCACTCGGATTGACCCATGCTTCGAGGATGAGTGGGCTTGCAGGGATGACTGTGGTAGTGTTCACGTACTGCGTTGCGCCATTAAAGGTCATTGATTGCCCGAAACCCGCATATACACTTGTTGCCCCGACAGCATAATACAAATCTCCTGCTGCAAGCGTGGTAAACGGCGTAGCGTTGGAAATGTTCGCACCTGCTACTGTGCTGGGGAAGGCATCATACGCAGTGGTTGCAAGCGCAAGCGGAGCCGTTGCGCCGAGAGTATTCGCACCCGTGAGCGCAGGAGTGGTGCGATTGAACGTCAGGGTTACACCATTCAGCACGGCAGAAGGATTCACGCGCCAGTACTCCGTTCCGCTCAGAGAACCTGACGACATCAGTGTTCCCGCCGTGCCGCCCGAGCCGACGGCGAATGGTTCCACATCAACCGTTGTACCCGGTGCGGTGCTGACAAAGCTCACCGTTACGGGATTGTATTTGCCCGGAGCCGTCGAGCCGCCAACGGGGAATTGATACGTGCCGCCGCCCGCAGCTACCGTCCAGCGTAGTGGTCCGACGATATACGCCGCAGCACTACCCGAAACTGCCGCCCCGGAAGTATTCTGCACAATGAGGAGATTTGCTGGTGTTGTGCCGATGTACGCACCCGCGTTTACGGTGACTGTTCCCAAAGCACCGACCGTTACAGGCGCATTCAGCGTAAGTGTACCTGTAAGCGAGGCGGTAAGGTTATTGATAGGCATTGCCGGAGCAGGGATATTGGCAGTTTGTGCCGCCACGCCGTTGAAGATGTAGTTTGCTCCTGCGCTAAAAGTTTGTGTTCCGGTAACAGTGATTGCACCCGCTACGCCTGTGGCACTGGCGGTTATCAATGTACCACTGGCTGAAAGCGTGAAATTACCTGCTCCCCCAACGCTAAACGTACCCATATTGAGCGTACCGCCCGCCGTGACTTGCATGGCAACGCCCGCGCTGAGAGTAATGTTTGCGCTGGGAACGATAGTGGAATAGGTGTTGGGAACAATGAACGTTTGCCCGGCGGTCGCAAAATTTGTTGCCTGCGTTCCTGTGCCACCGATATTTGTCCACCAATTACTTGCTACCGCGGGGTCGCCGGAGAAATAGTAGAATGTTGCCAATGCCCCACCGACAGCGAAATATGTCGGTGCGGCGAGGTTCTCTGCGATTGTGCGCGTGATGGTGGGTGGCGTGGGGACACCGTTGTAGATGTTCACGCCATTTGAGGAATATGTTCCGGCAAGCGTCGTGGAAGAGCCAATAAGGTCACTCGCGGTTAAGCCCGTTTTACCAATCTGCATGAATCCGCTTGTGAAGGTACCGCTCACGGCTGAGGCTTGCCAGTATTCCGTGCCGCTTAATCCAAGGATAGTCGTGCCGTCTGCCGCACCACCGCTTGCGGCATTAAAGGCTTCCACTTCCACCGTCGCGCCGCCAACGGTAGTTAGATTTTGGATGGCAAATGGATACGCCGTACCACCTTTCCCGACAAGAAATAGCCACGGACCTACGATTGGTCCGCCCGCAGGCAACACACGGCGCAGAGGTCCGTCAATATACGAAGCACCAGAAATCATCGCGGGTGTCGTATTGGTGAGTGTCAGCATATTTGCTGCGCTGGTGATAACACGTTGGTCAACTTGCATAACTCCGCCCACCGCTCGTGGTGCGCCGAGTGTTACAGCGCCAGCACCACTTGAAACGAGTATATTTCCGTTCATTATTGCCGGAAATTCTAATCCTGCCGTCAATGGCGGTGATGTCATATAGCTTAGCCCACCTCCGGTATTATATGCAACCTCATTTCCTGAGACAACCGGCATGGTCACAGCATTAAAGCGCAGTGTACCACCACTTTGAATGGTCAAACCACCAACGTTAGTATTCGTGAGCGTCCCTGTACCATTAAAAATCAACATCGTGCCGGATTGTACCACACTTCCCGTTCCATTCAGCGTCAAATTGGTATTTGACACACCAAAATTTCCACTTTGTAAGGTGAATGCTCCACTCAGTGCAATGTTTGAGTTGAGCTGCCACAATCCCGCACTGCCAGCAGTGAGATTTGCTGCTTGCGTGATAGCGGGTTTATTGCCTACGGTGCCAAAGTAGCATAGACCGCCGGACGTAAGAAACGTGTAGTTTGCAGTCGGGCTGTAGGTGACAGTTACTGAAGCGGGCGTTCCTGCTGTGATTTGCACCGAACCTGTAATATCGGATATGCCATTGATGCCATTACTATTCTGCGTGGTTAATGTCGCGCCACTTTGGAGATTGAAAACGCTGTTATTCCCCGCAAACTGCACGGCAAAGGTTGCCGTGTGGAGTGTACCGCCGTTTTGCACGGTGAGAGTAACGTTGTTTGTACCGGAGCCGAATTGAAGATTGCCCGTCAGCGTAGCAGTGCGTCCTGTGGGGACGATAAAGAGCGTGTTTATTGTTGTGAAATCTCCCGCCGTTGCCGCCGTGCCGCCGCCGCCCAAGAGTGTATTCCAGTTTGCAGGATTATTCGGGTCTCCCGCCTGAAAGTAGAAAGTGGGGAGTGCAATGCCGACGGCAAAATACGTCGGTGCTGCGAGGTTTTCCGCCACCGTGCGGGTGAGCGTGGGCGGCGCTCCTGCGGCAAACGTATTCGCGCCATTGGAGGAATACGTCCCGCCAAGCGGCACAGTCGTTGAAGAACCAATCGCATTCGTCGCTGTTAAGCCTGCTTTCCCAACTTGCATCAAGCCATTGGAAAATGTACCGCTTGCCACTTGCGCCCGCCAATACTCGGTCGCGCTGAAGGGCAGCGTGAGAGTTGTGCCGTCGGGCGTACCACCACTTGTGGTGGTGTATGCTTCCGCTTCCACAACCGCACCGGCACTGCCCGCAGCAGGATTCATCACCGCAAACGGCAGATATGTTGCGCTTTTGCCGACGGGGAAAAGCCATGTTCCCGCGCCGCCCGCGTTAGGAAGGGCGCGGCGCATCGGACCATCCACATAACCTGTGCCGGTGCGGGTTACAGCCCCTATCGTCGTATTGTTCACCGTGAGCATATTTGCACCGGAACTGACGAAAAACGGCGACCCCGCAAGGGAAAGTGTGCCGGTGCCCGTGAGCGTTGTTGCGCCGCCCAGCGTTATAGCGACGTTGCTGCCCATGAAGGTCGTGAGCGTACCATTCATGGAAGCAGGTAATTCCAGACCCGTTGAGCGAGGCGTTGCGATATTATTATACACCAAAAAACCACCGGCATTGTACAAAACAGCATTGGTCAGCACACATGGCTGAGGCGCGGCATTATCCACCAAAAGTTGTCCGCCGCTTTGTACGGTCAAGCCGTTGGGATTGGTAATGGTCAGAAGACTTGTTCCGGCGGTCATCCAGAGGGTGGCTGTGTTTTGAATCGTGCTTGAACCCGCAGCACCGCTCAAGGTTAGACTGTTTTGGAGTTCTAAAATTCCTGCTTGAATCGTCAACGCATTAGAAACAGCCATGGGATTATTCAACACCCAATTTCCGGCTCCGGTATTGACGGTAATATTGTTGGCTTGCGTGATAGCAGGTTTGTTGCCCGCAGCGTTAAAACGGCAGAGTGCGAAGGTAGCGCGATTGCCAAAAATGTAGTTTGCTGCCACATCGTAGTTGATGCTTACACCCGTCGCGCCACCTGTAATCTGCACCGCACCCGTAATGTCGCTTGTACCGTTGATACCGTCGGTGTTTTGTGTTGCCAGCGTCGCCCCGCCTTGCAGATTAAACACGCTGTTATTTCCTGCAAACTGCACGGCAAAGGTAGCGGTGTTGAGCGTTCCGCCACTTTGGACGGTAAGCGTAACGTCGTTCGCGCCTGCACCGAAGGGGAGGTCTGCTGTGAGTGTTGCCGTCGCGGCATTTTCCACCGAAAAGAGCGTGCCGACGGTCGTAAAATTCGGTGCCGCCGTGCCGTAAGCCGCACCAACGGTAGCATCCCAGTTGGCGGGATTATTCGCACCACCGCCGAACACGTTGGCATTGTTGTAATAGTAGGTAATATAACTGCCGCCCGTCGCTAGGAACTGCGCCGTTGCGGTGTAGTTTTGCGCTGCTGATTGCGCGATGGTTGCGCCGCCACCGAACACTCCCGGACCAATGCTGTTGTACGTTCCCGCAAGCGCAGGCGCCAAGCCAACGACGCTGTTTGCCAGAAGTGCAACACTCGGCGTGAGTGCTACGGTGCCATTACGCGCACCGCCGTTTGTCTGGATTTGCCAGCGTCCGGTAGCATTCAGCGAGGTAATACCCGTTCCCGCCGTACCGCCGCCGCCCGAAACGGCATTGGCAATGACCGTTCCCGCGCCGCCTGCGTCGGTGAAGGAAAGCGGAAGGTAGGTTGCGCCTTGCCCCATCGGGAATAGATACGAAGCACCCGCCGTGCCAATCGTGCGCTCCAAAAAGCCGTCAATATAGCCGTTTGTTCGGGATATAGTGAGGAATGGTGCGCCGTTCAGCAAGGTGAGCATATTTGCCAATGTGTTCACAATTCTGCCGTTGGCAAGCTGCATCGTGCTTGCTGCGCCCATCGTTCGCGGTGCGGCAAGCGTGAGCGTGGGCGTTGCACCCGTGATGTCCACCACCACGTTCCCCGTCATTGCACTTGGGAACTCCAGCCCTGCGGTTTGTCCTGTTGCAGTGACTATTAAATATTCCAAAATCCCACCGGCAGCATACGACACCGGCAGACCGGTAACGGCGGCGGCTCCCGTGCCTTCCATGCGCAGCGTGGCGGTGCCAGCAATCGTCAAGCCTCCGTTGTTGTTCAGGGTTGTTGCGACGTACAGCCTTGCTCCGGCAGCCACGGTGTTGCCCGCGCCGTTCAGCGTAAGAAGTCCACTCGGAGATGCCACTCGGAGTATGCCCGTATTGACGGTCAGTGTGCCTGTATTCGGCACAGTAAGCGGGCTGCCCAGCGTCCAGATGTTTGCGAGCGAGGTATTGACGGTCACACTCGCAACTTGGGTAATGGCGGGTTTTGGCGCAAAGGCTTGGAAATTTACATTCGCGCCGGCTATGGGTGCATCAAGAAAGAAATTCACGAGCGAACCGTAGGTAATCGTCGGTGTGCCGCCGCCCACCTGCACCGCACCGGAGGTAAGGCTTGTGCCATTGAAGCCCTGAAAGTGACGGGTTCGGAAGGTTGCGCCGTCTTGGAGGTCGAATGCGCTGCCCGTGCCCGTGAAGGTAAGCGCAAACGTCGCCGCGTCCAGCGTTGTACCGCTCGGAACGGTCAGTTTCACGGCGTTTGCGGCTGTTCCAAAGGTGGTATTTATGGTGAGCGTGGCAGTTTGGCCAGCATCAATTTCAAAAAAGGTATTTGCAGTGGTAAAGTTTGGTGCGCCCGTGCCATAGACCGCTCCGGGCGTGGTGTCCCAGTTTGCGGGAAGACTTGCGTCAGAGCCGTTGGCGGCATTGTAGTAATAGGTCGTTGTGGCTGTGCCGATGGCGTAGAAGCTATCGCCCGTTGCAAGCGTTGGGAATTGAGTGGTATTGGAAATCGTCCCGCCAACGGTGCTTGGATAGCCATTGTACAGACCAACCGCCGTACTTGACGTGCCAAGCCTGTTTGCTGCCGTTAGCACTGCATTCCGCCCAAAGGCAAGCGTTACGTTGGTCAGAGTATTGGACGGATTGACGCGCCAATACTCGGTGGTGCTGAGGGCAGTGATGCCGCCTGTTCCGGGGCTTCCGGGCGTGGCAGCATTAAAGCCCTCCACCGTTACAAAATACTGAGCCGCGGAACCCGTGTAGGAAACAGTCGCGGGAATGTACGTTGCTGCCGTGCCACCGCCAAGCGGGAATGAATACGTGTTCGCTCCGACGGTTGTTCTGCGTGCTAATGCTCCCGTGACGCACCGTGTAGCATTTGCACCGATAATCGAACCTGCCAAAGGATTGCCAATCGTTAAAAGGTTGGTCGGTGTCGAGACTATTCGGGAGTCGGTGAAAAAGGTTAATGTGCCATTGATTGTCGTTGGTGCGGATAATGTAAAGACGGAATTGATAGCAGCATTGATGGCAACATTTCCATTCATCGTGGGCGGCAGTTCTGCTCCCGTGTTCCTCGTTCCTGCAACGATGTCGTTATACTGTAATATCGCAGCCGACAGATAATTCACGGGCTGACCGGAAATAATCGGAAACGGTAACGCCGAAGCTATGGTCATAAGCATATTCGTGCTTTGTATCGTCAAGGGCGTTACAGCGTTGTTGTTTGCGAGTGTGAAATTATTCCCCACCGACAACGTCCCGGATTGAACCACGCTTCCCGGACCATTCAAGGCAAGTGTTTGAGCCGATGCTCCGATAAGATTCAAGCCATTGCCCGCCGAAGAGTTAATAGTGAGCGCACCCGAAAGCGCAAGTCCTGTTGTCAGTGTGATTTGGTTCGTGCCTGTAATGGTAAGGTTTGTCAAGGCGGTAATAGCTTGTTTGTTCGGTGCAGCGAAGGCGAATCCGGCATTGGCAGTAACAGTACAGTTGAGACTCATACTTGCTGCGGGGTCGTAGGTAATCGTTCCGGTTACTTGCATCGTACCAGAAGCCCCTGCGCCGTTAATGCCGTTTGCGCCCACCGTTGCAGTAAGAGTACCATTCGCTTGCAAATCGAAATTCCCTGCACCAGTGATGGAGCGGATTCCCATTGCAAGTGTTCCGCCGCCCGCCACTTGCAAGGTTACGCCTGCCGAAAGCGCGATATTTGCTGCCGGAGCAGTCGTCGTGTATCCGTTCGGAATAATAAACGTTTGACCGGAAATAGCGAATGTTGTCCCTTGTACGCCCGTTCCGCCGATGTTCGACCAATAATTTGTCGCATTGCTTGGGTCGCCGGAGAAATAATAATAGGTTGTTGGTGTGAGAAATGTTCCCAGAGCGTAGTAGGTGGGCGCAGCATTCACCGTCTCAGCAACCGTGCGGCGCGTGGCAGGCGGTACACCGCCCGGATAAGAATTTGTAGCACTTGCCGAGTACGACCCTGTAAGCGTTGTGGATGCGCCAAGAACGGTCGGTGCTGCAACGCCCGTCTTTGCGGCTTGCACCTGCCCTGTGGAAAATGTACCACTCACAAGCTGCGCCCGCCAGTATTCCGTTGCCGAGAGTGTTCCCGTCTGAATCGTTGTGCCGTCTGCCATGCCGCCTGTGGGTCCAGCAAATGCTTCGACTTCAATCAATGCTGAGGAACTTCCTGCGGCAGGATTGACAATAGAGAACGGAAGTTGGCTTGCGCCCACGCCGACGGGAAATTGCCACGTGCCAGCACCGCCCGCATCTGGCAAGAGACGGCGGATGGGACCAAGTATGCGCCCTGTGGAAGAATAGCTCACGGCGGCAGCTGCGGTGTTGTTTACGGTCAACAGCCCTGATGCGGTGTTGATGACATTGCCGAAATTGATAGTGCCTGTTGCCGAAAGAGTGCGCGGCGCAAGGAGGGTGATTGCTCCCGAAGCCGCATTGGTGAGGATGTCGCCGTCCATCGTGGAGGGCCATTCCAGCCCCGCGTTAAGCGCCGGAGCGATGTTACTATACGCCAGCCGCGATCCTGCCTGATACGTGATAGGCATACCCGTTACGAAGGGAAATTGAGTCACACCACCAACGATAAACTGCCCGATGCCGTTTTGAATTGTCAAACCGCCCGTGTTTGCCAAGACAAAATTGCCGTGTATGGTCATTATCCGTCCGCTCATAACCACGTTTCCGGCACCCGCCAACGTGAAGGTGGAAAGCACTACACCGTCCAAGGTGAATCCACCGGTTTGCAAGGTAAAGATGCCGTTGACGGTGAGAGAACGTTCAAGCGTCCATGCGTTGAAACCTGTTTGGTTTATGGTAAGATCTCCGCAGACGGTCAAGGCGGGTTTATTTGGTGTAGCCCCGATGTTCATTTGATATGAGGCAACAGGCGTAGGCGGGTCGAAGAAGAAATTGACGTTGCCGAGATAGGAAAGGCTTACGCTGGCAGGCGTGCCAGCAGTGTTTTGGATTGCGCCTTGATTATTGGCGATGCCGTGCAGACCCTGAGTATGCGCCAAGCGAATAGCAGAGCTGTTTTGTGCGGTAAATGCGCCGTTATTACCCGCAATCTGCACAGCAAAGGTAGCCGTGTTGAGCGTACCACCCGATTGAACGATAAGTTGCGAACCGGAAGAGCCACTTCCGATAGCGAGATTCGCTGTGAGCGTTGCGGTCTGCCCGTTGGGAATGACGTATTGCGCACAATTAACGGCAAAACTTGGTGGTAGGGGCGACCAGCTTGCGAGCGCATTCGGGTTGCCGCCGGTGAAGGTATAGACGGTGGGGGCAGAGTTGCTGGCGACGGTGAGGAAATTGATTGTCGAACCAAAAGAGTATGCGGCATTATTCGTAATTGTGCTGCCCACAACACTTGGCGTACCTGCGGGTGCCGAATACGTGCCCGTTGCGGGAAGCCCGACACGGGAGCCGATAACGCTGCCCGCAATAACGCTCGGCGACGTTAGTTGAAAATCGCCGTTCACCGTGCCACTGTTATAGACGGCATACCAGTAGTCCGTTGTACTGAGGCTTGTCAAGGGCGAACAGTTTGGTGTTCCTCCCGAGCCGGTGTTGTACGCCGTTACCTCAAAATACGAAGCGCCCGAGGTGACAGCGCCGGAGCGTACGGTCATGGGCATATATTGAGCGCCGCGCCCGACAGGAAAGATGTAATCGCCCGCAAGCGCCCCCGCAGGAAAATTGCGGCGCAGCGGACCATTCTGCGTATCCACATATCCGCCGCCCGCCACCACAGACCCGACGGCGGTATTATAGACCATGACATAATTCCCGCCCGTCGGTTGAATGATTCCCGCCGATAACGTTAAAGTTCCGCTGACCTGAGGGTTTGAGACGACCGTTGTACCGGCTCGATTCATGGTGAAGTTTTGTACTAAGCCTCCGCCTGTGTTGAAGGTTCCTGTAATTGCGCCGCTGCCTTGGATGATAATAGAAAGCTGCGTAATAGAAAGCAACTGCCCTACGCCGCTAAACGTAATAGGTCCGCTTAGCGTCAGCGTTTGGGGTACTCCGCCGCCTCGCAGTTGCTGCGGAACGGAAAACGTCCCTTGAATATCCGTGGAAGAGCCAAGAGTAAGAACAAACGAATTATTGCACGTTACCGACCCCGGCATAGTGGCGGGAAGTTCTGCCGCCGTTGTGGTCTTTGATGCGACCCCTGAATAGAGTAGTAGAGAATTTGTCGCTTGATAATTCACCGCTGTACCCGTTACGGCACCGCTTCCCTGCAATTCCAACGTCCCACCGCCCGCGATATTGAGCGTACCGTTGTTGGTGAAGGTAACGCCGTTAGTAACGACCAAACTTCCGCCGCTTTGGACGTTCATTGTTGCTCCGGCACCGAGTGTCATTGAGCCAGTGACCTGTGCGGCTGGACCGGCAGGAATGTTGAATGTACCGGAATTAAAGTCGGCAGGTCCGACTGGCGAGCCGTTCCAATTGCCTATAGAATTGGCATTACCCACTCCATTATAGGTATACGGACTTTGCGCTTTCAGCGATGAAATTGAGAACAACAGGAAGAAAGCAAGTGTTAGTATTTTGACAACGCCACAAGGGGTACGAGAAAAGTTCATAGTGCACCAAAAATGGTAACAAGGGAGCAATGAGAAAAACAGGGAAAGTAAAGAAGCACCATATAAGCAGCACAAGGAAATATGCTGCACGGAACTTCACCAATATACGAAAAAAGGGTGGGATGGGATGTGGAAAAAGCGTCCGACTTTCTGGAAAAAGCGTCCGACTTTTCGGAAATTGCCCAATATTTTGACGGGTTGCCGGAAAACAGGGAAAAGTATGGTTAGTCAGGGCAGGAGATAGAGAAAAAAAGCGGCGATGTTTTTGGGTGCAAGGCAGGAAACGTGAGGGTTCCAAAAAGTGTTTCAAGTGGCAGAGTATTGGCGACGTTATTATGACAGAATTGTCAAATACCGCACTCCAACCACCGGACGCTCAAGAAAGTGCCTCAGGTTGGGAGTCCGCTCCTTTTTCTACGCTCGTTGTACGCTGAAACGCCCCACGAACCAACTTTTTTTCACCCCCCCAAAAAAAACTTGCCCCGCTCCCCGCATTCTCCTATTTTTACGCCGTAATTCCCTCTTTTGTGCCTTTTTTCAAGGATGTTTGCTATGGTATTGGAGCATTTGCCCTTCCCCGTATTTTCTCATAAACTCATAAAAAACAGCATATTGCAGCGCTGGTTATATGTTTTTTTTCTTCCTTTTCTGCTGCACACCGCCTTGCTGCATACCGCCCGTGCGCAGGTGGTAACAACGCTGGCAGGTCAGGCGACGGCTGGTTTTGCTGATGGCATAGGTACGGCTGCCC
>JANYDO010000304.1 GCA_025363605.1 Candidatus Kapaibacterium sp. | reverse complement strand
CGGAAAAGGTATCGGCGTTGAATTTAATTCCAACCTCGTCTTTGAAAATATCCGCAACTATCTCGATCCACAACAGCAATACGGACAAGGCTTGCGCGGCAATAAACCCTCAAACGCTGATGCAGCAAGAACAGCAGGGCTTTCCAGCTGGGGAGCAAAACTGGACGGAAGTAGCGTCATGCAGTTTGATGGCGTTTCGCGCCCGTATTCTGCGCAGTCCACAAATCTTAACGATTACTACAAAACCGGTATGACCTTCACCAATACCCTCTCTTTGGGTGGCGGCAATGAAAATATCAACTATCGCATTTCGCTTTCTGATTTGAGCAATTCCAGCGTTTATCAAAACACGACGCTTGACAGAAAGATATTTAATGCTTCGACATCCTTCAAATTAAATGAAAGCATTTCCGGCGATGCGAGTATAATTTATACAACCGAAAATTCATCGAACCGACCCGGACAAAGCGATGCCCCCGGAAATGGTAACTTTGCTATTACGTTTCTTCCGACGAGCTTGAATGCTTCATCGTTATTGGGACCAAATAATAATGGGACTGATAAATACTATAATGAACTCACCAACTTTACGGACAACGTTTACACTACAAATCCATACTTCGCGGCATACAAATTCTTGAATGAAACTCAAAAGGATCGGATTATTGCTTCCACAAGTTTGAAATATGCCTTTACCGATTGGCTTAGCTTGCAAGCAAGAGTTGGGCAAGATTTTTATACCTTCCGAGGCAATAGTATCACGCCTTCGGGAACAGCATATCTGGCAAGCGGTTTTGGTAATGTGAATAAAACTAGCCAAACCACTTCTGAAGTCAATGCCGATGCTTTGCTGACCTTCGACAAAAATCTCACAGAAGACATTGCACTGACAGCAAGCGTTGGTGGAAATATCCGAAAAGGTAGAACTGAGCAGTACGGGGTAGCCGGCAATACACTTGTATTCCCGAACATTTACAACCCGCAATATGCTATCAGCAGCGTTCCGAGCTACAGAATTTTCCAAAAGGAAATTCAATCAGTCTATGGTTCTATTGAATTGTCGTTCCAAGAAATGCTCTTTTTGAATGCAACTGCCCGCAACGATTGGTTCTCGACGGTGGCAAAAGACAACTACTCATATTTCTATCCTTCGGTGAGCGCTAGCTTCGTGTTCTCAGAAGTTCTCAAAGCAGATTGGCTTACCTTCGGCAAGTTGCGCGTTGCGTATGCTAACGTGGGCGGTGATACCGACCCATATGCAACGAAACTCTACTACAACATCAACGCAGCAAAAATCAACGGTAATCCTATCGGTGGCTTCGACAACATAGTTCCAAACACAACGCTGAAACCCCTTGCCGTTTCAGAAATCGAAGCCGGACTTGAACTCAAACTTTTCGATGCCCGCTTGACACTTGATGCTGCTTGGTATCAAAAAGATACCCGTAATGAAATCGTTACGGCAACTGTATCCGGCACATCGGGCTTCCAGTCTGCTATCATCAACAATGGACAATTACAAAATACCGGATTTGAGTTTTTACTATCCGGCAAAATCATTGATGATAAAGACTTCAAATGGACATCGTCTCTGAATTTCAGCGTCAATAACAATACTGTCATTGCGCTTGCCGAAGGTCAGAAAAGTTTGAGTATTGCTCAATCACGCACACTCACAGCATTTGTACAACATCGTGTTGGTGAGCCTTTTGCTCAAATCGTCGCTTTTGATTATGCACGAGATAAAGCTGGCAGTATCATCTATGATGCCGACGGACTTCCAAAACAAGGTGAATTAGTCTCCATGGGAACTGGCGTTCACCCCTACACCGGTGGCTGGGAAAACGAATTCCATTTTGGAAACTTTAGCCTTAACGCACTCATTGATTTCAAATTTGGCGGTAAAATCTTTTCGGCAACCAATGCTTATATGTACCAGTTCGGTCTGCATAAGGAAACCTTACCCGGACGTGATGGCGGTATCACTGGTGTTGGTGTGACTGAAGACGGCAAACCCAATACAAAACTTGTGACGGCAGATAAAGTACAAGACTATTATGGTAGAATCGGCAGTCAAATTGGTACGCCATTCGTGTACGATGCCAGTTTCATTAAATTACGTCAAGTAAGCATTGGATATGATCTTCCAACGTCATTGTTTGAGAACTCACCAATTAAACGATTAACGCTCTCGCTTGTGGGACGCAATCTGCTTATTCTGATGAAAAATACTCCCAACATTGACCCGGAAACAAACATCAACACCACCAATGCACAAGGTCTTGAGCTTGGCGGCATTCCGCCTACACGCACCTTTGGATTTAATCTGAATGTTAAATTCTAAGTTTCCTCCCTACTCTGTCCATTATTCTTTCTCAAAATTATTATGAAACTCCGTATAAACTCAACCAAAAGTTTTGCAGTCTTTGCTTTCCTGTTTGTTTTGGCAACCGGATGCACGAAAGACTTCGAGACCTTGAACACCGACCCGGTGCGTCCTGACGACAAGTCTTTCAACTCAGAATACTTGCTCACGACCTCACAACTGACCTACACCGGCAGCACCGACTTAAGCTATGAAACATGGCGGACGAACTTGATTTACTGCTCGACCATGATGCAGCATTTCTCCCACGTGGCGGGCTATTGGGTTGGCGATAAATATTTGCTGAACGCCTCATATGCTTCGTCATACTTCGAGCGCTCCTACGACGAGCAAATTCGCATTGTACAGCACTTGGTAGAGCAAACCAAAGGGCAGACGCAGTACAAAAATCTATATCAAATTTCTCGCATTATGCGCGTGCTTATTTTCCACCGCCTCACCGACGTTTACGGCGATGTGCCGTACTTTGGCGGCGGACGAGCATATTACAGCACAGCCGCCGACCGCTTTACCCCGAAATACGACCAGCAATCAGCGATTTACGCCGATATGCTCAAAGAGCTCGATGAAGCGGCAACAGGCTTAAGCGCAACCGAACCCGTACCGAACGGCGATTTGTTCTACGGCAAGCTCTCCGGCGCAGCACGAGTAGCGGCGTGGAAAAAATTTGCTTACTCACTCATGGTACGTCTTGGTATGCGCTTGACAAAAGCAGACGCTGCATCGGCAAAAACATGGGTAGAAAAAGCAGTAGCAGGCGGTGTGATGCAAAACGCCAACGATAATGCACTGGTCAATCACGACATCGCCGGCGACCGCGCAACGGTGAACCGGCTCAGCCAAGTAATGAATCTGCCCTACGAAATTCCATACATTCGTCTCAGCCGTGCATTCGTTAACCTTTTGAAAACAACAAAAGACCCACGCTTACAATTCTTGGGCGAACGCGCCGGCGACCAAAGCACAAAACCGGAAGACCAATTGGGTATGCCGAATGGTTACGACTTGTCGGGTGGTGCACAAGATATTTCCAAAGCTCCCGGCTATCCCGGCTCACTCGACAAATACACACGCCCGAACAATAAAATTGTTGCTCGCATGGACGGACCAACGTTTATTCTCACTTCGGCAGAAGTAAAACTTTTGCTTGCTGAAGCTGCTGTTCGCGGTTACAGTGTCGGCAAAACAGCTGATGCGCTCTACCAAGAAGCAATCACCGAAGGTATGCAATCTGTTGCACAATTCAGCTCCAACTCAGTCATTCCCGCAGCCGACATCACGGCATATTTGACTGCAAATCCTTTCAAAAGCTCCGGCTCGACCACCGAGAAACTAGAACAAATCAACACACAGTTCTGGGTGGCAACATTCTTGAACGACATCGAAGCATGGTCGAACTGGCGCAGAAGCGGTTATCCGCAACTCACGCCCGTCGTCTATCCGGGCAACGCTACTGGTGCTACAATTCCACGTCGCTTGCCGTATCCCGCTCAAGAAGCAGTTTCTAACGCACAGAACTATACCGAAGCTGTTGGGCGTATTACCGGCGGCAACGTAATGACCAGCCGGGTTTGGTGGGATAAGTAATAAAGATATTTGGAGAGCAATGTACTTAAAGGTAATACCCTTAGGAGCAATGAGCTTGGGAGCAGAAGGTTCATCAAGCGCCGCTCTCTGAAAATTCGACATCCGTTCCCTGAACATTCCCGCGGTCGCTATTCTCAGCGCTACAAGCACCGCTACAGTACACTTTTGCTAGTGTAGCGGTGCTTTTTTTGTTATGTTTTTTTTCTATTGCCATGAGATACTCTTTCCCTTTTGTTGTGTTGTGCGTGATGCTTGGGAATTTTTCCCAAAGTAATGCCGCAGACACTACTCCAAAGCAAACACTGCCTATTATTCCACAACCGGTTGTGGAGCGTGAATTAGGGGAGGCTGCCAAATCAGTCTCATTATCTTTACGAAAATTAGCGGAAGTGTCTCAAGCGACTGCACCAAAATCTGCATTATCTGCCGTTAAGCAGGTTGGCCCTGCTGGCGACCTTGATAAATTGATTACCGTTTCATGGGTAGGCCCAGTGCAACAACTCATCGCTAAATTAGCGTTGACGACCGGTTATAAGTATTCAGTCATTGGTCGTGAGCCAGCGAT
>JANYDO010000300.1 GCA_025363605.1 Candidatus Kapaibacterium sp. | reverse complement strand
CGCGCGTTCGCACTCCCCGATTATGCGGGAAGTTTCGAGAAGGTTTTCTCCAGCGTACCTTCAATTTGACTTTTTGCCATTTTGCCAAACATGGAAAGCGCTACGGCAACTTTTACTTCGTTGTCAACAATATCAAATTGTCCTTCCGAAACAAGTCCGGAACTGAATTTCAATGTATTGCCTTCCCACGACGTATCGCCGAAAAACATTTGTACGTCCTGACGGGAAAGGACGTTGTTAATCATAATTTCTTTCATTTGGTCAGCTGGTGTGCCGGTAGGGAATATTTTTTCGATGTCCATTATGGAACCTCCTAAAAAATCAACAGAAGAAAAAGTGAATTGGTTTTGTGCGCCGAATATACAAAAGTTTTTTGGGGAATGGCAACAAATTGTGAAGGAAAAATCTTCTCTCCACTAATAACGATGGTAATGTATGAGTAAGCGTTATGAGCTTTATGGAAAGAGATAGATTCCGTGAAAATATAGGGCTTGAATTCAAGGGGGATAAAGTACATAAGACTTCATGGGCTATTTTTAAGCTATTGAAATTTACTGAACACCTAATCATTTTTTTTTATGAACCAAGACTTAACAAGTTCCTTCACTCGCCATTGATGATTTTCCAATACAAGTACAGCATAATCACCTGTGCCAGCCCACATCTGTGCAGGAAGTTCAGCATTTCCGCATTGAGCTATATGTTTTCTGCTATTTGGAATTGGATCTATCACCTCAAAGTAAACCAAAGCCTGTGTTTGTTTTGTATTAAAACCAACTCTGGAAAATTGGATTCTCCATCCAGAATCTTCCTTAGTAAATCTAGGTAATATGGTTCGTAGCACTTGTTGCTTGATACACGTCCAACTGAGACTATCTTCTTTGACAAGATGAGCAAAGAGGTCTCGGTTATACAACAAGACAGCATACCGTTGCACAAATTCAAATTTCTCAGACTGTTCGGAAATTAGGAGTCCTTGGGTTTCGATAAATTTCTTGGGAATTTGTCGTTCAAGTTCAGTCTGCTGAGTAAATGCTTGAAGAAGAGCTGAGTCTATATGCTGTCTTTGACGTTCTATTTCGTGTCCGGCAATGGTCAAATCTACAAATGAAAAATTGGAATTACCTAGCCGAAGGTGCTTGAGTACAGCCGAATATACGTCTAATACCATTTTAAGTTGAGAATTGTACATAACAAGGGAGCATGCTCCCTTGTTTACTGGTGTTGCAGGAATTTTACTGCACAGCCTTCAACTCAATTTGGTATAACTCGTTACGCAAAGAAGTATCACGAACTATAGCAAGCAAATCTCCTTTGTAAAGCAAAGAGAAAAGATAGAGCAGTATCGTAATTGATATTTTCATACTTTTTCTACAAAAAAATCACATCGCATCCAAATTCATCGGCAGCGTCCGAATCCGCTTGCCTGTTGCCCCAAAGACTGCATTAGCAAGTGCCGGTGCTAGCGGTGGCAGTCCCGGCTCACCAACGCCACCGGGCGCATTGCTGCTCGGCATAACGTGAATTTCTATTGCCGGAACTTCGTTAATGCGCAGTACGCGGTAGGTGTCGAAATTTGTCTGCTCGGCGCGTCCGTTTTTGAATGTGATAGCATCTTTCAGCGCCGCTGTCAAGCCCATAACGATATTTCCTTCGGTCTGCGCTATCACGGTATCAGTGTTCACGTGCATCCCGCAATCCAGCACCACGACGACTTTTTCAACACGAAGTTTACCGTCCGCACCGCGCCCGACCGTGACAGCGTGTGCCGCAATGCTCTCGAATGACCGTGCAACGGCTACACCGCGCCCTTTTCCTTGCGGTAACTTTTCCGACCACTTTGCTTTTTCTTTCAGCAAGGTGAGTACAGCTTGGAATCGTGCGCCCGTTGAGTTCGGAGCAGGATTTGCCTTCGCTAGAAGTTCCAATCGGAAATCAAGTGGATCTTTGCCCGCAGCATGGGCGACTTCATCAATAAAACTTTCATGCCCGAACATATTCGTGGAAGCATAGACCGAACGCCACCACATGACAGGCGTTGTCACGGGAGCATGGGCATATTCAATCGCCACATTCGGGATAGAATATGGGCTGTCGTCCGGCTCAATGCCTTCCAGCGCCCAATCGTCAATCTTGCCTTCTATATCTTTTCTGCCTTGAAACTGAATTGCCGGACCGACCACACGATGGCGAAAACCAGTCACCACGCCATTTGCATCCAGCGAAGCCGTCAGCGCGTTGACCATCCCCGGTCGGAACGGTCCTTGAGTAATGTCGTCCTCACGCGACCAGACAAGTTTTACAGGTGCTTTCACCTGCTTGGAAAGGTACACCGCTTCCATAATAAAATCGTCCAGACCGCCCTTGCGACCGAAGCTCCCGCCCAAAAATTGCGGATGCACGGTTACTTTGTCCGGTGTGGTGCCGAATTGCTTCGCTACGGCTTGCTTTGTCCAGACGGGACCTTGCGTGGAAGCCCAAATTTCTATCGTGCCGTCTGCTTTGTAATGCGCCACAGCAGCTTCCGGCTCCATGGACGCATGGGCAACGAACGGCGTTTCATAGACAGCATCAATCGTTTTAGCGGCAGCCTTGAAAGCGCTGACAGCATCGCCTTTGGAAGCCTCAGCACGAATGCCGTCTTTGGCAGCAAGTGTACGCATTTGCTCGTAAAAAGCGTCGGTCGAAAATTTGTCGAAACCGCTTGTATCCCACGTAACGGCGAGTGCTTTGCGCCCTTTCACTGCTGCATAGTACGAATCAGCAATAACAGCAACGCCTTCCAGCGTCGAACCGAAAAGCGGACGTTCTGATTTCACCACGTGCTTCACGCCTTTGCTTTTAAGCGCCTTTGCATCGTCAATCTTCACCACCTTGCCACCAATCGTAGGCGAGCGTTCAATCGTAGCGTAGAGCATACCCGGCACTTTCGCGTCAATACCGAATTGCGCCGTGCCGTCCACTTTCATCGGCACATCAGATCTGGGAGCGGGCTTGCCCAAAATGGTAAAATCTTTCTGGTCTTTCAGTTTTGGTTCTTTGGGAACAGGCATCGTAGCTGCTTTGGCGGCAAGTTCGCCATAACCAAACGAACGTTTGGTTGGGAGGTGAATAATTCGCCCGTTGGCAGCATTGCACTCGCTCGCCGGAACGCTCCAGTTTGCCGCCGCCGCTGCGATAAGCATTTCCCGCGCCGCCGCACCTGCCGTGCGCATCGGCTTCCAGAGCCGCCGGACGCTGCTGGAACCTCCAGCGTTTTGATTGCCGTGCTTTGCGTCGCCTTCGGTTTGAACAATTTTCACATTATCGAGACTGATGCAAAGTTCTTCAGCTAAGAGCGCGGGCATGGACTGGTACGTACCCTGCCCCATGTCGGGACGCGGATTGAAGAGCGTTACCACGCCGCTTGGGTCTATCATCACGAAGGGCGTAATTTCGTGGTTTGCGGCAAGAGCAAGTGGCTCGGCAGCATCGGCATCCGAAAAGCCCAGCACAAGTGCAGTGCCGGTGAGTGCAGAGGTTTTGAGAAAATCTCGGCGGTTAGCTATCAGTGTACTCATGGTGAAAGAAAATAAAAGGATGGAATTTTTCTGTGATTTGCATTTATCAAGAACGAAAGAAACAAGGTTTACACATTTACCAAGGCTTACTTACGCTTCAATTTTTTAGGCTTTTCGGAAATAACGACAACTGCTTCAATCTCCAACAGCCAATCGTCGCCAAAAAGTTTCGAGACGACCACCGCTGTACTTGCCGGACGGGGCTTCACGTTTGCCAAGATTTCCTCGCGGACTTCGCGGAACGCCGTGATATTGGCGGCATCGGTGAGATAGGTGTTCATTTTCACGATATTCGACCAATCCGCACCAACGGCTTCCAATGCGGCTTTTAGGTTCGCAAAGACTTGCCGCGTCTGCGCCCGTATATCGCCTTTGCCGACCACGTTGCCTTTTGTATCTTGGGAAACCTGTCCCGAAAGAAACACCAGACGACCACCACGCACCTCTGCTATATGGCTGTATGCCGTCGGCTGGGACATTGTGGGCGGATTGCTGAAGCGCACAAGTTCGTTCGTTTTTTCTTGAGCTGCGACGGGAACGACAGCCAGTAAAGCGAGTAACAGAGCTGTTTTCAAGGTGCTAGATTTTGTCATGGGAATATAATTCAAATGTCTGCAAAGTTTGTTCGCACGGTAAGAACACTTATCGGCTGCCTGAAGGCTTCATCGCGGCTGCACGGTGAATTGCTTTGCGAATACGTGGGTACGTGCCGCAGCGACAGATATTTCCTTGCATGGCGGCATCAATTTCTTCATCGGTCGGACTTGGATTGGAAGCTAAAAGCGCCGAGGCGCTCATAAGCTGCCCTGACTGGCAGTAGCCGCACTGCGGCACTTGCTCTGCTATCCACGCTTGTTGGAGCGTGTGCGAGCGGTCGGGCGACAACCCTTCAATGGTAGTAATTTTCTGACCCGCAGCTGCCGAAACGGGCAGCGAGCAGGAGCGAACAGGAGCGCCGTTCAGATGCACGGTACACGCGCCGCACTGCGCAATACCGCATCCAAACTTTGTTCCCGTGAGATTAGCTTCATCGCGGATGACCCACAGAAGCGGTGTTTCGGGGTCAACGTCCACCTTATAGGACTGTTTGTTGATGTTCAGGGTAAGCTGTGCCATAATGCAGAAGAATAGAGGTAAAAAGGGCGTAGAATCGTAATTTGAAGGGTGATGCCAGAAGCAGAAAATAACGAAGCAATATACGGAAAAATTGCGAAAAACGATGCACCCACCAGCACGTTGTGAATCCCGTCTTGCGGGTAGGTAATTCCCATCTTTGCTGCGATTTACCACGCATGCTGGGTTGCACTAAGAATTTTCATCGTTGTACCGTTCTGCACGTAAGCAATGACACCACAACGGCGCACATCTACGCCATCGGAATACGGTACAACTAGCTCACCCTGCGTATTGGCTAAGGGTACGCTCACAAAGGAACGTACAACGTTAGTATGAGCCAGCTTTCTCCCCGTATTTTCACCCCCTGAAATGCTTATTGGCTGCATATCTTGGACAAGCGCAATGTTCAAGACAGCACCTTGCCAAGCGCCCGTTACCGTGTACGCGCAATGCAGTTTTCCCTTATTCGTTGAGTTCACTCGCAAGGTTATTCCAGTCTGTGCCGTACAAGCTAGTGCGGTTTTGATACCACGTTCTGCTCGCTCACTATGAGAACCGACAAATTCTTCACTTCCGCTAACAATCATCTGCGGAGTGTATATGCTTTCGCCACCAAAGACCCGACCGTATCGGCGCTGACGGTCGGAAAACTCTTTTTTGCTATACGGGTCGCGCCAGCCAAGATGATTCCAATAATCCACATGAAAACTAAGCGCATAAACAGGTGCATCGGAAGCACGTGCCGCTTGGACAATCCCTTCCAATACGCGGTCTGCGGGTGGACAACTTGAACAGCCTTCGGACGTAAACAGTTCGACCAGCGCAAATCCTGCCGGATGCGCCGGAAAAGAGAACGATTGTGCGCTAATGCCAGTTGGACGGGTGATTATCAGTACCGTGCAGAAGGCAACGATGACAGAGGATATTTTGTGGCGCATTATGGCTTCCTCTTGATATTATATGCAAGGAATAGTTTGTTTTATGTTCTGAAGTTACGCTCATCATCAAGCAGATGAAGCGACGGAACGCGGATTATCAAGATTGGTCAGGATAGTGGAGATTCTCTGAAAAATATAGACTTGAATTCAAGAGATAATGCAGTTTGAATTCAAGCAGCCTGAAAATCCTAATATATCCTGAAAATCCGCGTTTCATTTTCAAGCAGAATTATGTACAAGCGTAACTTCAGTTAGGTTATTACAGGTGAATTCATGGGTAATTCCACAATAAACGTCGCACCTTTGCCAAACTCCGATTCGCACCAGACGCGCCCGTGCATAGCTTCGACCATTTTCTTGACAATACTCAAGCCCAGTCCGGTCGTGTATTCGCCGCCCGTGGGGCGTGCGGAGAGCCGCGTAAATTTCTCAAATAATTTTTCCTTGTCTGCCGCCGACAGCCCGGGTCCTTCGTCTTGCACGGCAAAGCGAATGTACGACGAAATACTTATACTTTCGTGGTTACTTATTGTTTGCACTTCGGTACGCGTAATTCTGACAAAAATATTTTTCCCATGTGGTGAGTATTTCAAAGCATTAGAAATTAGATTATCCAGTACCTGCGGCAAAAGCACGGCATCAGCAATGACAATCGGTTGCTTTTCTTCCTCACCACCGCTACGCCTCCAAGCAACAGCATCTTGCTCATAATGCAAAGTGATATTCTTGATAGCTGCACGAGCTTGATAATTCTCCAAAATTGCCTCGATGAGGATGCCAATCTTACACGGTACAAGGCTAATGGGCATTTTTCCGTTTTCCAGTGCATTGACATCCAGCAATTTTGTGATAAAATCTATCATCTGTTCGCTCGCACTTTGGATTTTGTCGAGATAGGAAAATTTCTCTTCGTCCGTGATAGTATTGAAACGTTTTTGCAGAAGTTTTGTCGCCAGAAGTGTGGAAACAAGCGGGTTGCGAAGGTCATGCGAAACGATACCCAAAAGGTCATTTTTTTCTTTATTGAGCATATGGAGATCGTAATTCCTTGAAATCAAAATCTCGTTTGCCGCATCCAGCTGAGAATATGCTTTTTGAATTTCTGCCGCTTGCTCGTGCTGATGCAGCATTTGGCGCTGTACTTCTTCGCTTGCTTCGCCCAAGCGGACGTTGGTTTCGGTTAGTACATGTGTGCGCTGTTGCACAAGACGCTCTAAACGCCGTCCGTTCTCTCGAAGGGCATAAATTCGAGCTTGATAGGTAATGTATCCCAAGCCAATAATAGCTCCAAAAAGTCCGAGCCGAAAATACCACGTTCCCCACCACGGCGGTGTAATAACGAGACGGAGCATTGCGCCGTGAGTATTCCAGATACCATCGTTGTTACTACCCTGCACACGGAAAGTATATTCACCCGGCTCCAAGTTGGTATAGATTGCCTCACGGCGCTCTCCGGCATCAACCCACTCCGTGTCAAAATTTTCTAAAATATAACGATAACGATTTTTCTCCGCCCCGATGTAATTCAGTGCCACAAACTCAAACGTACAGTTATTATACGTGTAAGGAATAGTCAGTACGCTGCGCTCCAGAATGGTAGTGTCCATGGGAAGACTTCTACCAAAAACTTTGAAATCGGTAAGGAGGATAGGAGGCACGCGCCCATTATCTCGAATAGAATCCGGATGGAAGGTATTAAATCCTCCTATACCACCGACATAAAACCACCCGTCCGAACCACGCAAGACAGCATGTCCGTTGAATTCGTTACTCTGCAAGCCATCTTGCTTGGTGTACGATTTGAATGTGCGTTTCTCCGGATGAAAGCGCACTAGACCTTTATTGGTAGTAAGCCAGAGATAGCCGGCATTATCCTCTAAAATTCCGTAAATGACTTCATTGGGCAGACCATCGGCTTCGGTCACAATGCGGATTTCTCCGGTCTGCGGGCTAACGCAATTTAGCCCGTCTAGCGTACCGACCCATATATTGCCTCGCTTATCTTCGTGAAGATAGCGCACCGTATTATTACTCAGTCCCCCCTGCTCGGCAGGACTAGACTCGCTATGGCGGTAAGCCGCTTTCAAGATACCGCGCTCTTTGTCGAATGCGAGCAAACCAATATTTGCCGTGCCTATCCAGAGCGTACCATCGGAACCATGATAAATATCCCGAATGTGGTCGGATACATTGCCGGCACTTGCGGACATAATACTATCCGTCGGTGGGAAGCGATAAGTCGTGAATGATTCTGAAGCCGCGTCAAATCTACACATTCCACCCAATGCCGTTCCGACCCACAGTATCCCATCGCGGTCAATATGCAACGCGCGGATTGTGTTGCTGGAGAGCGAGCGCGGATTGCGGGGATTATGCCGAAATACTTTGCGCGTCCCACGCTCAGGATGATAAGCAAACAAACCATTTTGCGTTCCTACCCATATTGTACCGTCTTTCGCAGCAGCAAGCGCCCATACGTCTTCATTGCTGAGGGCGGTGTCGGTGCTTGGTGTGTAGGCGTGATGCTCAAACGTACCATTGCTCCGTACAAAACGGTCCAAACCGCCATCCACAGCCCCCACCCATACCCCTCCTTTAGTATCTTCGCAAAATGCCCGCACAACGTTGGAAGCAAGACTGCGCGGGTTCAGGGGTTCGTGTTGGTACGTGGCAAAACGGTGCGCATTGGGAGCGTATTTATTCACTCCACCGGTCACCGTACCTACCCAGACCGTACCAACATTATCACAAAAAATCCCACGAATCACATTATCACTAATGCTCTGCGGGTTCAGAGGGTTATGAGTGTAAGCGTTCATACTGCCATTGGTGCGGTTATACAGACACACACCTCCGCCCTCAAGCGCTATCCAGAGCCGTCCGATGTAATCTTCACGTATGGCAAAGACTTCGTTAAAACCAAGCGACGGCGAAGTGGCAGCATCCGGCAAAAAGCGTGTCCACGTACCGGTACGCACATCCACCCGCACCACACCTGCACTGCGAGTCCCGACCCACAGCACACCCATTGCATCAGCATACAGAGCGGAGATATTCGAGCTACCTGCGAATGTACTCGTACTGCTTGGTTCGCCGTACTGTAGATTACCACGCGTGGCTGCGGGATTGGTGGCATCAAATTTTACGGATACAAATGTCGAATCGGCAGAATTGAAATAGCACAAACCGCCCTCAAATGTTGCGAACCAAAGCGTTCCAAATTTATCCTCCGTTATGTCGTAAATACGATTAGCGGGTAAGCTTTTCTTATCCAGAGCGTCGTGCATAAAAACACGTGCCCTCCCCGTCTGTGGATTGAAAAGATTGACCCCGCCACGCTCCGTGCCAACCCATAACATCCCAGCATGGTCTTGGTAGAGAGCTTGCACGATATTGTCGGAAAGGCTTTGGGGGTTGTTCGGTTCGTGAAGATAAGCAGTAAAACTTTGATTCGCGGAATTATATTTATTGAGACCACCGCCTACCGTTCCTACCCAAAGCGTACCACTTTTGTCCACAAGGAGGCTTGATGTAAAACTATTGCGCAAAGAAGAAGGATTAGTGCGGTCATGGCGAAACACGTTGACATGATAACCATCGTAACGGCACAGACCATCTTGTGTGCCGAACCACATAAAACCATGCTTGTCTTGCGCAATAGCAATGACGCTATTTTGAGGCAAACCATTATCTATGGTCAAATGCTCAAAGACTATCTGTGGCGCGTACACTCCCTGCCCCGATGCCGAAACAACAACGAGGAAAAACAGGATAAGGATAGCACGTAAGAATTGCATAACTGCGAGAAAAAGACAAACAATGAGCAAAAACAAACATTCTATTGCATTTCACCACCATAGAGCAACTCTATTCGCCGGTGTGCGCTTTGAGCGGTGCAATACCGGTACGAAACAAATTTGATGTGCCGCGAGCAACGATTGTACCGTTTTCAAGACGTAATTCGCACTGTACGTTTTTCAAGTGCTTTCCGGCACGAATCACTCGCGCTTCTGCGATAACCGTTGCGCCAAGCGGTGCTGGCTCCAAGAAATCAATGTTGAGGTTTGTATTGACGTGAAAATTATCCACGCCGAGCAAACCGACTGACATACCGAATGCCTCGTCCATGATAGTGCATTGCAAGCCACCATGCAGCACTTGTGCGGGATTGCACATATCAGGGCGCACCAGCGCTTCGATGACGATATGCCCCACGTTTGCCTCGCGGATACGCAAACTAAGCCAACGCACAACAACGGGAACGCGTTCATCCAGCATTTCTGCGCCAATATACGAGCGAAAAAGTTCAACAACAGGATTCATTGGAAAGGAAATTTTGAGTGATGAATAATGAATTTTGAAGATGCTATTTATTTACACGGCACGGGTTATGCGGCGCGGGGCAGTTCCACAATAAATGTCGCGCCTTGTCCAAGTTCACTTTCGCACCAGACGCGCCCCTGCATTGCTTCGACCATTCGCCGAACAATGCTCAGACCTAAGCCCGTGCTATGTTCGCCGCCGGTGGGCTGCGCTGTCAATCGTGCAAATTTTCCGAAAAGTTTTGTCATATCCTCGGCGGAAATGCCGGGACCATCGTCTTGCACTTCCACGCGAACATAGTCATTGATGGATTGGTCATTAGTCATTAGTACATTAGTCACTTGGTGAGTAGAGAGTGGACTATTTTCGTTGGACGAATGACCACTGACTAATGATAAATGACTCACTCTGACAACGACTTTTTTGCCATGCGGCGAGTATTTGACGGCGTTAGAGATGAGATTTTCAATTACCTGCGGAAGAGCGGATTCATCTGCTATGGCAAACGAAGGCGTGTCCGCTAGTTCAAGGCAAAGGCGAATATTTTTTGCTTCTGCACGAGGCTTATATTCTTCGATGATGCTTTCTACGGCAAAATTAACATCAAGCGGCGTGAGATTCAATACCATTTTGCCGGATTCGATAGCATTGACATTCAGCAAATTCGAGAGCAGCGTAAACATTCGCTCCGACGCATGATAGATTTCGTTCGCAATTTGCGGTATGTGTTCAGGGGCAGTTCCTTCGCGCATTATGTCTGCAAGCCCCTGTATGCCGGAGAGCGGGCTGCGAAGGTCATGCGCCACAATTCCTAAAATCTCTGTTTTCTCACGGCTTGCTTCCTCCAAGCGGCCATTCACTTTCTCAAGTTCGTGATTGGTTGACCACAAATCCAGTTGCGTTATTTCTAGGTCGGAGAAGGCGGCTGCGAGTTTATTATTCGCCGAAGAAAGCTCCAGTGCGCGGCGTTCCAATTCCTGCGTTCGCTCCTGCACACGCTCTTCGAGCCACGCATTGGCAAGTTCCATTTGCGATTGTAACTGTTTGCGATGCGTGATATTTCGCGCTATGAAGCTAATTGCTACCACGTTTCCGTCGGGGCTGCGAACGGGATTGTAATTCACCTCGAATGTCAAAATTTCGTTGGGCTTGGCGGGATTGGGCATATCAAGGTCAAACGCTACGGGCTTGCCTTGCAAGACCTCTACGAAATCCCGTTCCACGTCAGCAATCGGGATGGGCGAATACGAGCGCATATCCATTCCGACGTGCGGCTCGGCATCCGGCATCAAACCACGCATTGCTCGCTCGGCAGTTTTGTTGAACTGAAGTACGTGCATATCTGCGCCAACAAGCATCGCAATATCACGCGAAGAATCCATCATGCTCTGCATCGTGAGCTGTGCTTGGATGCGCTCTTCAAGCTGTTTCAAGCGCTCTTCGGTGACATCGTACTGAATGGCAATAAAATGCTCGCACTCGCCCGCATCGTTAAAAATTGGTGTCATCACGATGCGCATCCAATATGTATGACCGCTTTTGGCATAGTTCAAAATGTCGCCACTGAAAGGTTTTTGCGAGTGAACACATTCACTGATTTCCCGTGCTGTTGCAGGATTCGTCTGCCTTCCCTGCAAAAGACTTCCGGGTTTTTTACCAATAATTTCGGCAGCAGCGTATTCGGTTATTTTCTCAAACTCATCATTGACATATTCCGTCACACCATTTTGGTCAGTAATGACAATAACCTGAGCGGCATGGCGAGCAACGATAGAGAGGAAATGATTTTGCTCAAGCGCCGTGCGTAGTATGCTCTCTTGAGTCCGCAGCGAAACATTCTGCTCTTCAATACGATTTTTGTACAAAACAGTTTCGTCATAGAGTGTTTGCAAACGGCTATTGACCTCGTGCAAAGCCGCTTCGGAGCGTTTTTTGACGCGGTAGCGCTGCCAGACCACACCCGCTAGAATCAAGCCCCCCACGGCAATTGTCGCCAGAAGTATGCTCACCATCGCAGAACGGCGCTCATTTGCTTGCATCACGGCGATTTCGGCTTCTTTTTGCCCAAGTGCATATCGCTCGTGCATATCGGCAATACTAGCTTGGAGGCTGGCAGAAAAAACGGAATCGCGTAAAGCAAGTAATGTACGCTGCGCTTCAAAACCCTTATCAATCATTCCCAAGCCTCGATAAATCTCGGCAAGCGCAGCATACAATTCAACTTGTTCTTTTTTGCTCACCGCGCTGTGTGCAAGCCCCCGCCGGGCAAAATTCAGTGCGCTTTCAAGCAGCACTTGGTGATTATGTGTGTGTTGTGCTTCGGCTTGAGCTGCTGACAAAAGCGTTTCGGCAGCAAGCGCATACACCACAGGACGCACCGCACCACCTTGCATAGAGCGCTGCTCGACGGATAACAATGAATCCAAACGCTCACGAGCTTCACCAAAACGTTTCAGTTCGCGCAAGGAACGAATTTCTTGCACCATCAAATTAGCCACCAGCAGAGAGTCGCGCATCTGCCAAGCGCCTTCCACGCCTTTTTTTGCGAAATACAAGGCAGAATCGCCATTATGTACTTCACGGTGCGCCGCAGACATTGATTTACACCATTCCGCAAAAAACGCCGTGTTTTTGTTTTTTCGCATTGACACTTCTGCTTGCCGCGCAAAAGCGAGGGCTTTTTCGGGCTGTTGCATCGCAACGGAAATTTCGCTCAGATTAATTCGCGCTAGAAAACTGTTTTTGATGTCGCCGCATTTGTCAGCAATTTCCAATTCACGCATATAGTAGTCAAGCGCTGTGGAGAACATATCACGCTGCTGATACATGACGGCTATCAAGCCGGAAGTGGAAGACATATTGGAAGAATCGCGGACGTCGGCAAAGGCGCTCAGGGCAATTTCTAATGTGTCGCGGGCTTCGGTAAAACGGCGCTCTAAGCGCAAGATATTGCCGATATTGAGATAGAGCAAGGCTTTCATTCGCGGGCTATTCAGCGCTCCGACAAGTGGGCGAGCTTCAGCCACAAAGGGGCGCATCTGTGCGGTATTCGGGCGGTAGCTTCTGGCGACGAGAAAAAGCAAGCGAACATAGTTGGAATCACGTACCGTACTACTATTGCGTCGCAGATTGAGTTCGCGGAGCAAGGAATCACGCGGCAGAAATTGGGCATTGACCAATGGCACACTATAACAGCATACGCCTCCTAACGCTAACAGCAGCCAGCAGATGCGTAGAGAGAGGTGAAGGTGGTTCATTAGCCGATTTGGGGTAAAGCATTGCAGCGAAGCATTGCAGAGCAAAGACGTTGCGGCGTAGGAATTATAGCGCTTTTCAGAATAATAAATTACGATATTTTTTTGAAGTAAAGAGTAAATTTCTCATGCCGAAACCTTTGCGGGCGTATGGCGCAAGGAGATTGAAAAATCACACAAGAAATGATGTTAAAAAAAATGAACAGTGTTTAATATTATTTTGCTATTTAATTTTTAACAATCTATCTTTGTCCCGAATCAATAATTTATGTTTTGCATTTCTTTCCATTACCGCTATGCAATATCTCATTCAAACCATCTTCCAGCGTAGCCCTGAGCTTGCTGTCTTGGGGTTGACTCATTTCATTGCTCTTGCAGCATTTGGTATTCTTTCGCTGCTCGACAACCGCATTTTGCTTGGTATTAATGTGTGGATAAAGCCTATGAAATTCGCGGTATCCATAGCGATATACGCATGGACAGTGGCGTGGTTCGTTGGCTATCTACCGGAGAGTGGCATCAAAAATGCCATCGTATGGACAATCATCGTGACAATGGCGATTGAGACAATCTGTATTACCGGACAAGCCGGTCGGGGCGTATTATCTCACTTCAACGTAGCAACACCGTGGGATGGAGCGATTTTTACAACGATGGGCATCGCTATTGCAATCAATACGTTTGCCGTTATGGTTGCGGCTTGGCTCTTTTTTCAAGAACTTCCCGTTGCGCTTGAACCTGCCTATTTGTGGGCTATTCGGCTTGGTTTGATTATCTTTGTCATTGCCAGTTGGGAAGGTTTTCTGATGGCAGCACGATTGCAGCATAGTGTTGGTGCGCCGGACGGTAGTGTGGGCTTACCCTTTTTGAATTGGAGTCGAAGTGTCGGTGATTTGCGAGTGGCGCATTTCATCGGACTTCACGCGATTCAAGTACTCCCGCTCACAGCATTTTTTCTTGCGGGACGCGTCAGCCCACAGAATGCTCTTGTGATAGTCGTCATCATGGCAATCGTTTATGCGGCACTCTGCATTCTCGCTTTCCTTCAGGCACTTGCTGGCATCCCTTTTCTAAAATCATAACCACAAATCTCTGGGGCATCATGGCAAAAAATATCAAGAGCCTACAACGGCGCGAACGTGAACGTGAGGAAATGCGCGAACGAGTTTTGAACGTCGCCATGACCATTCTCATCAAAGAAGGATATGAAGCCGTGACCATTCGCCGTCTGGCAGAGGAAATTGCCTACACGCCCGGAGCGCTCTATTCCTACTTCAAGGATAAAGAAGCAATCGTCTTTGCTCTGGTCGTTCGGGCAGCGCAGCACCTTAATGCGGTCTTTCAAGCATTGGAGTCGCTTCCCAACCCGCTTGAACGCCTCTGGGCAATTGGACGAGCGTACCTCAAGTTTGCAATGGAACACCAAGAATCGTACGACTTGCTCTTTA
>JANYDO010000284.1 GCA_025363605.1 Candidatus Kapaibacterium sp. | reverse complement strand
TTGCTTGCCACCATCGAAAGCTTGCGCAATTCGCTTTCTAACCTTTTCCGCTCGGTAATGTCCTGCGTCGTGCCGAGCATACAAAGCAGTTTATTATTTTTATCATAGACCACAGTGCCTTGTTCCAGGACAAACAGCACTGTACCATCGGGCCTGGTAATTTCATGCTCAATGGAGTATTCGGCTGTCCCTGCTAAAACTTGGTGTACTAATGCAGATGTTTTTTGTTGTTCCTCGACCGTGAAGTGGCTGTAATATCCTTCCAGTGTTGGTTGATAAGTATCACGATTCTCTCCAAAAAGGTGATATTGCTCGTCGCTCCACGTCATAGCTCCCGATGCAATCTCCCATTCCCAATTCCCAAGATGCGCAAGATGTTGTGCTTGGTTAAGACTGTTTTGCGCTTTTTTCACAGTGGTAATATCGGTCACTAGGGCAATAAAACCAGGAACACGACCATCGGCAATGTCCGGAATATATTGCACAAGTGTGTACCTGATTTCGCCATCTGCTTTAACTAATTCACGCTCGAATTGCTGAGGTTTTCCTTCCAAAGCAGCACGGATATAGTGCTCATTTTTTTGGAAAAGTGTTTCTCCCAGAAGGTTGTGAATATTTATACCAATCATTTCTTCGTGTGTTTTCCCAAACCATTGCAAGTATGCGGAATTAGCAAAAGAACATCGTAAATCGGCTGTCCAATAACCAAGCACTCCGGGTAACGAGTCCGTCACTGTTTGAATAAATCTGTTGACAGCAAATATCTCTTCTTCTGCCCGCTTCCGCTCAGAGATGTCTCGCATGACGCTGGAGACAAGAATAGCTTTGCTTTGCTCGTCGTAGTGGCAAATTGTAGTGTGGAGAACCGAAACTTGTGCGCCGTTATGGTCAAGAAGGACTGTCTCGCCGCGCAGTCGTTCCTGCTGTACGACAAGCGGCAAATGTGTGCTGAGCACCGTTTCGGCTGTGGCGGGCGCATACACACGATGCAAAAGCTCAGATAAGGTTGCGGGCGGTGTTTCGGCATTGATAAGCGATAAATACGCTTTATTCATATACAAAACTTTGCCGCTCACTATGTCCGACATTACGACATAGTCCGAACTTTCGTCCAGAATGCGCTTCAGTTTCGCAATTTCTTGGCGTTGAAAACTTTGCTTTCGCTGTTCTCGCAAAAGCAAGACTACAGCAATACCAAGAAGGATAAAACCGAGCGCTATGACGACCACAAGAATTTGCTGCCGTTGTAATGCCATGCCGTGAATTTCTTGTTCTTTCAGAAGCAGTGTACGTTCGCGCTCACTTTGCTTGAGTTTGAGTTCCGCTTGCAAACTGCGTAAGTCTTCGGTACGCTCAAGTGCAGCAACAGAATCGCGCACCGTAGCAAAGCGCCGTTGATAGAAGAGTGCTTCTCGGTAATTGCCGAGTGCTTCGTACACTTGAGCAATGCGCTCATACGCTTGGTACTGAGCCGTGCGGAATTCAGCGGTCTCGGCTAACGCCAAACCACGCTCTGCGTAATGAAGCGCTTGTCGCAGATTGCCGGCTTGTTGGTATAACCGAGTAACAAGCGCCAACGAAAAGCCCGTCACGATGCCATTGCCGACGTGCTCACGATACCGCAAGCCTTCAAGCGCATATTCTAAGGCTTTTGCACGATTGCCTTTATTTTCATAGCAAATAGCAAGGCTGTGGAGCGCCCAGCCTTGCTGAATAGGTAGTTGTATCGCTGTTGCGAGTCTCAGAGCCTCGTTGTGGCACACCATGGCAGAATCAAATTGTTCTTCTTTGCGGTAAATACGCCCCGTTGCATTATAGCACTGCGCCATGAGGACAGTATCGTGCCGCCGTTCGGCAATCGCTAATGCTTGCCGAAGATAGTGCAGTGCAGAGGCATTTTCTTGTGTATCGTTTTTGGTAAAAAGCTGACCCGATGCATAACCAATGGCATAGAAAGCACGAGCGCGATAGGCAGTATCGTGGAGTTCTTCGGAGAGATGCAATAACTGAAATCCATGTTTAAGAATTTTGTCGGGTTTGTCATAATGTGTGTATCCATCCACAAGAGCATTGAGCGCTGTGAGCATCAAACGTTTATCGGCAATATTTCTCTCAGCAATAATCTGTAACTGCAAAGCGTAGAAAATAGCACTGTCCGGCTTTGCTTCCATATATAAACCGACAAGACGTTCCAACACAAGCACACGTGCGGTGTCGCTGAGAGTATTCTTGAGCAAATTGTGGCGCAGGCTATCTTTTTCGTCGGCGAATAAGGAGAAGGCAGAGAGAACAGCCACGAGAAATCCAATGCTCACGATACCCATGAAAACACGAAGCTGCTGCTGTTTGGTGAGGATGTAGTGTTGTGGTAGCATAGATTTTTACAAAACTTCCCATACCTTGAATGTAAGTATTCATAAAGTAGCAAAGGAGAGAGTAAGTACGGATAGTGTGATATTGTCATCCGTAACTTAGGAACTATCCGCAAGAAAAGCTACATCATTTTTTGGTAACTCTTTAGGTCTCCTGTCCTGCGCCTTCGTAGGCGTAGAACGGGTTACCCGGAGTGCTGCCGTATAAGTTTCTGCCCGTGAAACCCGAACCCGGAAACCCGTTCAACGCTTCGGAAAGCGTAGGACGGGAAGAAAAAGACCTAAACAGTTACCATTTTTTTACGTTGGAAGGATATGTTTTACGACAGCCGGAATCATATCATTACCGATAGTAGATTTTTTAATCCAGCCTACCGCTCCAGTGTCGAGAGCCTTTTTATAAATTTCAGGATTGATTTGTGCGCTCACAATCAGTACCGGTAGGTGTTTATGCGCAGGAGAGCTTTTCAGCGTCCGAATAATCTCCATGCCATTCATTTCCGGCATATCATAATCGCTGATGATAAGACGGGGAAGGCTACGGGTGGAGAATAATTCCGCGATAAACGCACGTGGGTTGTCGAATTCTTTCACAACGAGGTTTTCATTTTCAAGCATTCGGACAATGCCCGTGCGCACAAGGTTGTTATCATCAATGACAAAAACGTCTGCGGTTGCATTTGCTGGTGTGGGCATAGTTTTGTAGGAATAAAGGATTGTAAGGTATTGAACGAAATTATCTTGAACTATCTGCACAGACAAGAGTGTCTGTGCTACGGCATGGGAACTGGTTTTGG
>JANYDO010000278.1 GCA_025363605.1 Candidatus Kapaibacterium sp. | reverse complement strand
TCTTAACTATACATCTATTACGAATGGGGCAAATCGTAACACACTTTCCGGCGCAAATCTTTATAACAATGTTGATAGCCTTAATCAGGTCTTTGATACCCAAGTCCAGATGGATGCAGCAGGTGGTTCATATGCTATTGTTCTACGTACAACTACAAAAGGCTTTGTTTGCGCAATTCAGACAGTAGAAGGGAATTTTGCAAAAATCTTTTTCAAAGCATCGTCGGCTGGCGTAATCCTTCAAGGCACAGCACCCAACCGCTACGTCGAAGTAGAAATTTCCTATCAGCCCGTCGCAAACGTTCCGTACGCAATTCTTCCAAATGCGAACCCTATTGCGGTTAAAGGATTTATTGATGGCGTGACGTTCACAAAAATTACTCCGTAATTATCCTGCTCATCAAAAATGAATTTTCTCACTTTCTCAAAGACAACTATGAACTTCCGTTTATCAATCGCTGCACTTGCTTGTGCAGTCCTCATGCCGCTTGCTGGCATTGCCCAATCAAAAATGCCCGCTTCTGAACCTGTCAAATCAGAGCCACAGTCAACCTCGACGGTAACGAAAACCACTTCTACGACCTACACAAAGGTAACCACCAAGACCTCCAAACCGACGAAAGGCTATGTGGTAAGCCTTCTGACCCTCAAGCGCGTCACGGCTCAAGAAGCAAGCGCGATGACCAACAAAAGCGCATTGGGCGTTCTCGTTGGCTCAAAGATTTACTACGTCGTCAAAGCAGATGGCTCCAGCGTCGGTGATGATTTGGCACGTCTTGCCGATGCGTCCGTGGGCGTGATTGGCAAAAAAGTATCGCGCGGCGGCATGACTGTTCTTCTCGCCGATATTGTTGATACGATGAAGTAAATATCTTGATTCTTCAAGCACTTGAACAGCGGTTTATTATGCAGAGTCTTCTGCGTAGTAAGACGCTGTTTCTGTATTATGAAGTTTACACTTGCAGAATCAGCAAAAAAGTAATAACTTCGCCGCGTCTCCACTACAAAAACTAACTTTATCGGTAGTGCAGCATGGTTTTCTAATTTTTTTAGGAGTTTTTCATGAAAAAGCATTTATGGTCTTTGGTCTTTGGTCTTTGCGGCTAGCTGTACAAATACAAGTCAGTTGGGAGTTGAAACCCCAATACAAGAAAGCGCAACAGCGCAGAAGCCTGTGGTTAAAAACGAGCTTACTCAAAAGATTGATGAACTCCTGCCCAGCATCAAAGCAGAATATCAGAAAGCAAAAGCAGCGGGAAAAACACAGGAAACTTTTGAGGCGTATCTTCAAAAGCAGTTGAATATACAACTGGATAAATCGATTACGGTAAATCTGATACCAAATCCTGTATTTAGAAAATACGTACCAGAAATTTCAAAAGTTAAACCCGAAACTTTACCGCAAATACAAGATGGCCCCGTTTACAAAATGGCCCCAGCTGTTTATGCTACCTTGACGACCTATGGATTCGATAATTACGTTTATATGCGCTTAGGAGAGTACCAAAATGGTAATCTACTATATTTTGACCCTTGGGAGGGAGCATCTCCTTATTATACAAGTTGGGATGTTATAGTTTATTATTATGAAACAAATCCTTGGGGTGGTATTTCTGTCAATACAGCCTATTACTCCAGCATTGGAAACATCTACGGTTTTGTATTCACATCTGCATATCCAATACAGATAAATATTTCCGCTACTACATCTTATGCTAGTAACACCTATACAAAATCTCTTCCCTATTGAGAAAGCTAATTTACTAGCAAAACTTGTATTAAGTTTGTAGCAATAATATCAGCCCGACACTACTTGTAACGCAAATGTATATTGCGAAAAAAGCAGTGTCGGGCTTTTGTATAATACTTTTGCACAAAAACAGCATGGATATTACCGCCAGCCTTTACGAAGCACAACGTATTCTTCACGATGAACGGGCTGCTTTGGCGGAAGTCGTAGAGCGCTTTTCAAACCCTACGTTTGCGGGCAGAATCACTCGCGCGGTGCAAATGCTAAGCGAGGCGCGAACGATTTTGGTCTTTGGCATTGGGAAATCCGGCATTGTGGGACAAAAAATCGCAGCAACGCTCACAAGCACTGGCTCACGGGCAATCTCGGTGCATCCCGTCGAAGCGCTGCACGGCGATATTGGCATTACGGACAAAGGCGACGTGGCGCTTCTCATTTCCAAAAGCGGCACGACTGCTGAACTTCTCGCCTTGCTGCCAAGCCTGAACGTGCGTGGCATTCAGACGATTGGACTTCTGGGCGTGACTGATTCGCCGCTTGGTATGCTTTGTGATTGCGTGATAGATGCCTCAGTGGAGCATGAAGGCTGCCCGCTTGGACTTGCTCCTATGTCCAGCACGACCGTCGCAATGGCTCTGGGAGACGCTTTGGCGGGCGCACTGATGTCGCTGAAGGGTTTCAGAGCAGAAGATTTTGCGGCAGTTCACGCATCGGGGCAATTAGGAAAAAATCTTACGCTCAGAGTTGGCGAAGTCATGCACTCCGCAGGAGCAATTCCGTTTGTTACCGAGGCGGCGACGTTCCGCGAGGCATTAGTCGAAAGTACGCGCAAAGGTCTGGGCTGCGTGTGTGTGGTCGAAAATCAAGAAACTATGCGCCTTGTAGGAATTATCACCGACGGCGATGTTCGCCGCGCATTGGAGCGTTTTGACGATATTCGTCCGCTCTTGGTGGCGGACGTGATGACGGCTTCACCGCTTACCACCAGCCACGATGCGCTCTTGGGCGAGGCACTCGCAGAGATGGAGCGCCGCGACAGGCAAATAAGCGCCTTACCGGTTGTGGATGCGGAACACCGCTGCGTGGGCGTTGTGCGGGTGCATGATATTGTGCGAGCGGGATTATAGGCGGCTTCTCACCGTAAGTTCTTGACCAAAAGTAATCTGATATGATAAACAAGGCAGCATGCTGCCTTGTTCACAAGATTTTACCGAAAAATCATTGTCCGCGAACTTAAAATTCAAGCTCAAAAAAAACAGCCCGAAAGAAAGTGCTTCTTTCGGGCTGTTATTATGTCGCTTTGACTTTAAGCGATATGCGATTACTTCTTCGGGTCAAGAATGTTCTCAATCGTTACTGCCAAATCGCGCAGGTGCGCCTTTGTGACGGCATCGGCAGCTTTGCCGGATGCGCTGGAACACGTTGCTTTCAAGCCTTCGAGTTGCATACGTGCAAGTCCGCGTACGTCGGTGTTGGAAACGTCCGGCGTAGCAAAAAGCGCACGAAACGCTTCTGCTCCCGGCGGAACAATCGGCGGTGGCGGCGGAGCAAGTTTTTTACCAAGTTCGTCCACAAGCGTACGCTGCAAATTACGGCGGTAATCATCGGTTTGCGGTTTTGCTTGCTTCACGTCGCTGAAAATGGCGTTTTCAACATCAACAAGAAGTTCACGCACGGAATACGCTTTCGCACCTTCCATTGATTCTTGTTCCAAGAGGCGCAAGAGTTTGTCGTTGCTGAGTACCGTCCGAATAAGGCGAGCCTGAGCATCTTGGAGTTGTTTTACAGAACCATTTGGATAGATTTTGCGAACAACATCGTCGCGGAGCATGAATTTAGGCGCTTTCCACGCATTATCGCTCAGGAACTGCACGGCTGCTTTTTGGCGTTCACGCGGCAAGGTGGTAAACTGATTGCCTTCGTCACCGTTGACTTTCAGCACAATATCCACGCCGCCCGGATAGTTCGCAACGTGTCCCATTTCGCGGTTCCATTGACCAAGCACTTCTTCGTAGAGACCGCGCAATTCCTCATAGCTCTCACCTGATTTTGCGGCAGCTTCTGGCAAATAACCCATCACGCGCTCAAGATTCTTCACGCCGTAACCTGTTGCTTTAATCGCGTCATCGCCCAAGTCTTCGGTCTGCGAAAGCGGGTCGGTGATAGCGAATTGCTGCGCACCGAAGCGAAGCATTTTGTTGCTTTGTGCTTCTTTTGCCCAAGCGCGAGTTGTTTCCAATTCTGCTTCCGGCGTTTTTGCATCTTTGATAAGGCGATAGCCCCATTTGGTTGCAAAAAGGTCATACGGACCAATGTTCGGCATCATTGCCGCACCGTCGCCGGGCTGGGCAACATAATTGAAACGAGCATAATCCATGATGCTAGGCGCAGTACCATATTTCTGGGTAAAGGTCTTCGAGCGCAACGAATCCACAGGATACGCGTTGGAAGCCTTCATGTTGTGCGGGAAGCCAAGCGTGTGACCAACTTCATGTGCGGACACAAACGAAATAAGTTCGCTCATCAAGCTGTCCGGCAACGGCATTTTGTGGGAACGCGGGTCTGCGACGGCTTGCACAAAATACCAATCACGAATAAGGTTCATAACGTTGTGGAACCAACCAATATCCGATTCCAAAATCTCACCGGAACGTGGGTCGGCAACGTTAGGACCGTACGCATTTTTCACCGGCGAAGGATAATAGCGAATAACGGAATAACGAGCATCTTCCGGCGACCATTCGGGGTCTTCTTTCGGGGTGGGAGCTTCGATGCAGCGAATTGCATTTTTGAAGCCTGCTTGTTCAAATGCTACGTTCCATGCTTCTACACCTTTTTTGAGTGCCGGTCGCCATTGCACGGGCGTTGCGGGGTCAATGTAGTAGGTGATTTGCTTTTTCGGTTCCGTGAGTTCACCACGGAAATATGCGGCTTCGTCTTTCGGCTCCAAGCGCCAGCGACGAATAATCGTGCGGCGTTCAGCCTTTTGCGTCGGCAAGCCGTAATCGGTGCGCGTCAGCGAGAACCAGCCTACACGCGGGTCTGCCTGACGGGACATCATCGGCGCATCGGGAAGTTTAATCATCGAATGGTGCATCGTAAAGGACATCGTGCGCGAACCGGCGTTTTGCGGTGCGGCTTCTGCCGAATAGGTGATGACGTTTTCTACCTCAACGTTTTCGGGAAAACTGCGAGCGTATTCCACAAACGAGCGGTTTGCATCAAGCGCACCAATGCGATACTGGTCGCGTGTGGGCTTGGCAGGAGTGAGAATACCAATATCGGTGGTGAACATGGAGGTAACCTCAATCACCACGCCGTTAGAATCTTTGGCAAGTGCTTGAATCGGGAAGGAAGCAATAATTTCCTCAAAGTTCGCATTTTTTACGGCTTTGGAAATCGGGAGCGAGTCCGCAGCAACGTTGACATAGCTCACAGCGCGGAGCAAAATGCGGTTGTATTTGCGTTCCCAGCGCACAACTTCTTCATTCGTTTCTTCGCCACCATAGCCTACGGACGGCGTTTTTGCTTGGCGCGTCACAAGGAGCATTTCCTTACCGAGCAATTTATTCGGAATCTCATAAAAAAGTTTTTCATCAATGCGGTGAACAGTAAACAAGCCGTCGTCGCTCTTTGCTTGAGCGGTGATGACATCTTTGTACGGCTTGATGCCGCCTGCAGCTGCGGCAGCCGCACCGGGACCACCTGCTGGTGGTGCAGGGGGAGCTTGAGCGAACATCAGGACGGGTGAGCATACCAACACAAGCAAAAGCAAGGTGTTGCGATAATTCTTCATACAATTTCTCCTGAAAACAATGAAGGGTGGTAAAAAAAGGTGAAACCGAAAACCGTTTTTCTACGGAAGATTGTAGCAAAAGTTACAGCTCTTCTACACATCCTCACAAAAAAATTTGTTTTTTATCGTAAAAGACTACAGGCAAAAGCAGTCTTGAATTCAAGAGTGAATACTATCTGAAAAAGCCGTGATAGTATTGCGAATGGTGTGAGAAATTCATAATTTCCCCATCAACTAAAGAACATTTTCTCAATTTCTACTCAGCAAATACCATGACCACAGGGAATACAGGACCATCAAATGCCTTTATTGCTGCTTCTTGGATAGCATTACTCACTGGCTTGCTCTTTTACATTGTTGGACTCTGGAACGCTACGGGCATGAGCCTCAGCGAAAAAGGATACTATTTCACCCTGCTCATGTACGGGCTATTTTCGGCTGTTTCCTTGCAAAAAACTGTCCGCGACAGACTGGAAAACATACCCGTTACGAATATTTACTACGGACTGAGTTGGTTCTCAACACTCCTTGCCATCGTCTTGCTGACCATCGGGCTGTGGAATGCTTCATTAACCTTGAGCGAAAAAGGATTTTATGGAATGTCGTTTATTCTCAGCCTGTTCGCAGCAATAGCAGTCCAAAAGAATACTCGTGACAGCATGAACACTGAGCGCAATATCATGGAGAACTAACGATATTCAACAATGAGGTTCTAGGTGATTTCAGTTGAAAAGCCTGTCATGCCGACGTATGTCGGCATCCATCGGAAGCGCATGGATACTACCTCTTTCGATATGGATACCGACGTATGTCGGTAT
>JANYDO010000229.1 GCA_025363605.1 Candidatus Kapaibacterium sp. | reverse complement strand
CAATACATTTCTGAGCAAACAATACATTTCTGCGAACAGAAACCATACGAAAAATCTTCATTCCGTTCATTCGTCCATAGCACCAGTGCGCACAAGCCTTCACCACAGGGCTTTGCGTCTTAACCTTCACCACCGTTCTCTTTACCACTTTTGTATTGCTATGGAAAAATTATCCGGAAAAAATATTCTTATCGTCGGTGCAACCGGCGGAATCGGGCGCGAAACCGCACGCATACTCAAGCCGTCGGGCGCAAATCTTTTTCTTATGGGGCGCAAGACCGCCGAACTTGCATCTCTGGCAAACGAACTGCGCGTTCCCCAGAATTACTGTTTCACAACCGACATCACGCAGCCCGATAGCGTAGAAGCGGCTGCTATGGCAATTCACGCAGAAGCCGGAGCGCTGGATATTTTGATTAACGCTGTCGGCGTTGGCATCATCAAACCGATAGAAACGCTCACGCATGAAGATTTGATGCAGAGTTTGAATGTCAATCTGGTCGGTGCATTTACGTTGCTGAAAGCATTTCTGCCACCGATGAAGGAGCGTAAGAAGGGCTTAATTATCAACCTTCCGGGCGTTTTAGGCAAAACACCGATGGCGGGTGCGGCGGCATATTCCGCCTCGAAATATGGTTTGAACGGGATGTTGAAATCGGTGCGCGAAGAACTGAAACGCACGGACATTCGCATCACGAATATCTTTCTGGGCGGCACGGATACGCCTTTCTGGGACACGATTGATATGCGCGTCCAGCGTGAGAAATTCGTCAGTGCCGAAGAAGCAGCGCGGGCAATTTGGTTCCTCTGCCAGCAGCCTTCCTCGGGCGTGGTATCGGACATGGTCTTGCAACCCTTCAATCATCAAGCAATTTAGCCATGCAATTTGTACATTTGTCTGTGGAGATACAACCACATCACTTCGCCCGCTTGCCGTGCAGACATTTTTTGTTCGTTCTGATAGTCGCGCTCTGCTCTGCCGCACATACGTTTGCCCAAGCGCAGCATGAAAATATTGCTATGGATAAATGTCTGCAAAGCCTTGTGCGTTCCTATCCTGAAGTATTGGCTTCCGCCACTCGTGATTCGCTGTATTGGAAAAACGGCGTAGTGATGCCACTTGGCACGATGACGATTCCGCAGCAGAAACATCTTTTGACGACAAGTGAATGGGAAACCATTCTGGACGGCGCTTCGCTGCGCGACCAACTTGCGGAGTGTTATCCCGTGGGTGATAGCATCAAAGCGCCTTCCAGAAATAGCGACCCGGGGCGTGTTCGCTACGAGCCTTTTTTTCGCCAAATGTACGGCGCAACGGAAGAAGCCGTTCGCCAGAGACTTGTGCCTGTCCGGTGGCTTGCGCATTTGCCGGAAGCCGAAAAAATACTCATGGTGACGAGTGTGAATGGTGTCAATGAAAAGCTGCAAGCGGTCTCCGACGAACTGGAGCAGTTGCCGCCGGAGTACCGACAATATCTTGTCAAGCCGGGCGGAACGTTCAAATGGCGCACGATTGCTGGCACGGTGCGGCAAAGCAATCATAGCTTTGCTGCTGCGATTGACATCGATGTACCGTTGTCAAATTATTGGCGTAACGATATGACCAAAGAAGACCGCTTTTCGTACAAAAACCGTATTCCGCTTCCGATTGTGCGCATCTTTGAAAAGCATGGTTTTATCTGGGGTGGAAGGTGGTATCACTACGATACGATGCACTTTGAATATCGCCCCGAACTTTTGACAAGCGAGTGCGGGTGCGGCGGCAGACCTTGATTTCTCGATTATTTCCAAAAAAACAACATGACAACAAACATCTTTTTTCGACTCGCAGGAGCAGTTTCTCTGCTGCTTGCGGCACTCACGTTCTCGCTTCACGCGCAAACATCGGACGGCGAACGTTCACTACTGCGTTTTGGCGTTTGGGGGCAGGGTACAATGCAGATGCACTCTGCCCGCTTTATCGGGCTTGCAAGCCTGCCGGAACTCGCCGCCGAACAAACAATGAAACTCACGAACAATCTTACGAACAATCCTTATGGTTGGGGCGGCGGCGTGGTGGCGGAATTTCCATTGCTGGAATTTGGCAAAGGCTCGTCGCTGGGCATTGCAGCAAGGGTTGGTGCGTCGTCCTTTGCGGCGCAGTTTGTGGCTATGGGTGCAACAGTTCCTGCAGACCGAGATACCATACCAGTCACTCCCGAATACCGTTTGTCAACAAATCTTCTCATGTTTACAGGTGAACCGCTTTTAACGTTTCGCTTTGCGGACAACCGCGTCGCCATCATGGCTGGAGCGCAGTTTACGATGCCCTTCCGCGAAACGACGCTACAAAGCATCAAACTTCTTTCCGATAAGCCAATCGCTGACAACATTCGCAATGCAAATGAGGCTTCTGAACAAGGTTCTCTTGGAAGAAGCATCACGCCTTCGCTTTTGGCAGGCATTTCGTGGGAAATTCCGTTGACGGCGAATGGCTCTTGGTTGCTTGTGCCGGAGGTGTTTTACAGTTTTGGGCTGGCAAACATCAGTAATACGCTTCTTGCTCTGCCCGGCGAAACCCCGCTTTGGCGTATGAATACGCTTCGTGCGGGTATTGCCCTCAAATTTGCGCCACCAAAGCCGGAGCCACCCAAACCTGAACCGCTAAAGTCTGACCCAGTCAAGCCCGAACCGGTTAAGCCCGAAGCGCCACGCGCAACCGCTTCCAAGCCAACCGCTTCCAAGCCAAGCGAACAAGCGGCTTCTACGGCAATCAGCGTTAAGATTGCGTCGGTTATCGGGGTGAAACGAAGCGGTCAGGGGGTGGATTATCCGATATTCAGCATGGAAGAATTTCCCGCGTCCTCCTCGCGGTATTTGCTGCCGTATATCTTTTTTGATGAAAAGTCGTCTGCTCTTCCGCAGCGCTACACGCGTCTTCAGCGCACGGATGTTGACAATTTTTCGCCGGAAAATCTTGTCTCCGGTGCGCTCAAGCCGGAAAATGAACTGGATGCGTATTATCATCTTTTGAATATCGTGGGGTTTCGTTTGCGGAAATACCCCACGGCGCAGCTCACACTCACAGGTTTCAACGATGCTGCGGCGGAAAGTGCCGATAAACCCAACGATGGGAAATCCCTCAGTTTACGCCGAGCCGAGCGCGTGAAGGAGTATTTGCAAAGCGTCTGGGGAATCCCCACCAGCCGCATTGTGGCTAGGTCTGGCGGCACACGCGGGCTGGCGGACGCTGTGGATGCGGAAGAAAACCGCGTGGTAGAAATGCAAGCCACCGACCAGCATATCCTTGACGAACTGCGCTACGACTACACGCTTTTCACGCTCACTCCGCCTGTTGTGGAAGTTCAGCCCGATATCACCGCCCCGAAAGGGCTTGCGGCGTGGTCTCTCAAAATCACGCAAGACGACGACAAAAACCGCAAGAACACACTCATTGCCGAGTACGACGGAAAATTTGCGCCGAGCGTTGTTTCTGCTAATCTGGAACGCGCCGCGCTTTTGAGACCGCTCACGAGTGAGCCGCTTGTTTTCACGCTTCGCGCTGCCGACCGCGAACGTAATTCCTCCGTTGCGACGGTGCAACTTCCTGTCAAATCGCTGACGCTGGAAACAAAGCGTCAAATGAATTTGCCGGACGTGCGCGTGGGAACGTATTGGGTGTTTTGCTTTGACCTGAACTCCAAGCAAATACTGATGGACGACCGCATACGCCGTGCGGTGCAGGCTATCAAAACGCACGTCACTCCGGGCGCAACACTCGAAATCAAGGGCTACGCCGACACGCGCGGCAAGGTGCAGAATAACCGCAAGCTCTCCGACGAACGCGCCGATGCGGTCTTGCAGCTCATCAATGCGCCGTCGTCCAGAGTGGTGAGCGTGGAAGGCAAAGGCGAATCAACATTCTACGACAACGACCTGCCGGAAGGGCGTTTCTATAACCGCTTTGTGCGCGTGGATGTGCGTACGCCTGTGGCGGCGAAGCGGTAGCTATGAGCGGTAGCTATGAGCGCTAGTGCGATTGGCATTTGTTCATTGATGGCAAAAGTTCTTGTCCGGCAAAAGCACGTATTGTAAGTTAGCAGAATACATCACTTTCCAAAAAATACTATGCACCCTTATACAGTTATCCAAACCCCGCAAGCAGGCGTTCTGACTCTTGTTGTGCCGCACGAGTTTGATGGTAAACGTCTCGTCGTTACTATCACCGAAGACGCATCAGACCCCGCGCCGCAGGCGAATCCTAACGCTGACCTTTTGAACATTCTTCTGTCTGCACCGACCCTCAGCGAAGAAGAATTGCAGGGATTTGCGGAGGTTCGTGCTCATATTAATCAATGGAGTTGAGATAGTTACCCGAAACAAATGATTCTGGAATTCAAGACACAGATATGCCACGTATTTCGGATTTTTACAATATTGTTGTTCTAATGTACTGGAATGACCATTTGCCCGCACATTTTCACGCTACTTACAAAGAGCAGGAAGCACTTATTGAAATTGCGCCACTTTTTGAAGGTAGGTTTGTTGTGTATGCGGGCAGCTTACCAAACCGTGCATTGGAAATGGTGAAAGAGTGGGCTTTACTCCACAAAGTAGCGTTACAAGAAAATTGGGATGCTTGCCGCCAAGGGAAGCCGCCCGTACTCATTCCACCTCTTGAGTGAAGGATTTACTATGCAACTACATCATATTACTCGCATTGCCCATATTGCGCCCTTGACGCTCCGTTTTGAATTTGACGACGGAATGACAACCGAGCACAATTTCCGTGAAGAAATAGAACAATTTCCTAACAGCAACGTTATTGCTGGTTTGGCGGACACGGCTGTCTTTGCGAGTGCAGAAATTGTCCGCTCTGGCAGAGCAGTAGAATGGGCAAACGGCTACGACCTCTGCGCCGACCAGTGCCGCTTGTGGATAGGCGATACTGCCTCTTCGTCCATGAAGCCCAGTGAAACCCTTGTGGCAGCCTAACCCATTTCCGAACATTCTCCTTTTTCCCCCGACAACTATGCCTTCATTCCTCTTCTCTTCGCGCTTTGTTGTGCGTGTGTTCTGTGTGCTTCTTTCTGTGCTGTGCTTGTGGTGCGGCTCTGGTGTGTGTGGGTATGCCCAAACGCAGCCGGATATGGTGTGGGAACAGACCGGTGGACCGGAAGGAGGTAATATTTGGTGTTTTGCTGTTTCTGGGACAAGTATTTTTGCCGGGACTGACGGCGGTGTCTTTCGCTCCACCAATAATGGTGCATCGTGGACAGCTGTCAATACAGGCTTGATGAATAGTACATCTGTTTATTCTCTCGCTATAAGCGGTAGCACACTCTTTGCCGGAACTAACGGCGGCGGAGTATATCGTTCCAGTAACAATGGTGCTTTATGGACAGCTGTCGGCATAGGATTGACGAATAATGCTGTTTCGTCTCTCGTTGTGAGTGGTAAGCGGCAGCACAATCTTTGCTGGGACTGAAAGCGGTGGAGTTTTTCGTTCTGCTGACAATGGTGCATCGTGGACAGCCGTCAACACGGGATTGACGAATAATCATGTGTTGTCTCTCGCCGTAAGTGGCAGCACACTTTTTGCCGGAACTTTTGGCGGTGGGGTTTTTCGTTCTACCGATAATGGTGCATCGTGGACAGCCGTCAACACAGGATTGACGAATACTGTTATTTTGTC
>JANYDO010000228.1 GCA_025363605.1 Candidatus Kapaibacterium sp. | reverse complement strand
GCCTGTTCCGCAGGTATCGGCAACAACACTAAACGATGCGACCGCATAGCCCGCCGTGCGTGCCGTAAAGCTCACCGTAAGGGTCTGACTTGTGCCATTGGCAAGAGAAAATTGGGTCGGGGAAACTTTGAAATTGGTATCACTGGAAACGATATTGAAAATACGGTAATTCACATTTCGCGCTGTGAGCGTCAGTGTGCGGGTTTGCGGAACGCCAATTTGCGCTTGGGTGAGATTGAATCCCACACTTGGAGGATTGACAATGAGCTGTGCTTGCGGCGGTGCGGGTAGCGTGTAACCGGATTGACCATCAACAATACTGCTTTTGGGTAAACCGAAGACATTTCCTTCAACTGCCATCGTCACACTCCGAAAGAATACGCCGATTGTACCGCAGTTGCTTTCCGGCGGCGAGCTTTCCCAGAGAATATCGCATGGCGGCGTATCTTGAGCCGCAATCAAAATTGCCCAAAATGCTTGACGTGCCTGCTCCGGCGTGGTGATGTTCTCCAGCACAAAACCGCCGGTGGCTTGCGTAACATTCCGCAAAAGTAATGGTGCAGGAAAGCCCAATGTAACAGCATAAACGCGCACGTCTTGGTCTTTGGCAGCCCGTATAATGTCGCTTTCATTGCCGCTTCCCGTGCCGTCGGTGAGAAAGACCACGATACGCTTATATTTGCCGGATTTGGCAATTTCAATACCGCCGCCCGGCTTGGTCAAGAAACCTGCGTCATAGTCAGTGCCGCCCTGTGGCTTTAAGGAATCAATCGCACGAAGAAGCCGAGCGCGGTCGGTTGTCCAGTCTTGATTAAGATAATTTTCGTGGTCGAAACTCGTTACAGCACACTCCGAGCCGCCCGGTAGAGTTGGCGAAGGCGTTCCCAGCGTCATTGCATTGACAAAAGCCTTTGCCGCGCCTTGCATAATGTCAATGTTCCGATTTTTACCGTCACGGGCAAAGCTCATGGAGCCGGACACATCAAGCGTCAGCACAACCGAAAGCGATTGCGGTGGCGGCGGAGTGGGGCAAGAAATAGAGATAATGCGTCTGTTCACGCCGTTTTCCAGTATCGTCGTGTTCTGCACCCCAACGCCGCGCACCAAGCGCCCGGTGGAATCAATGGCATAAAACTGACCGCTTACTTGCGGAAAGCGCGAGGGATTGACGTTGAAAAGTGAAAGGCTTTGTGCCAGTAATGCTTGCGATGAGGACGTGAACAAAAACAGAAAAGCAAATACGAGACAATCAAAGACCGTACAGCGTGCGTAGGAGCGTGAGTGAAGTGATATTGTCATAGCGCGAGCAAGAAAAACGTGAACATGAAAAAATAAAAACGTGAACCAGAAGGAGAGTACTTCATCAAGTTTTGATTTCAGACTGAATTTACGAATTTCGTATCGCTCTTCCAATCGGAATAGTCGTGTTGAGGATTCCATGTAGCTTTACCGACGAAAATGTCCGCTTGATTTACCTGAAAATTGCTATTTTTATGCCATGCGTCTTATTCGTCATAGTATCGCGCAGCGCCTTATCGCAGCTCTGTTACTACCGTTTGTCCTTGTGGCAATGAACGGTACGGGCTTTGCGTGGGCAATTTACGAGTGGGAGTGGGAAGATATTGTCACCCATCACTATCAAGCACTTGACCCAAACAGTACTCATAGTAAGGAGCTTGGCAGAGGATATGTCTGCGAAATTCTTGACAAAAATTCCGGTCAAGATTCTACACTGCCCAAGTCGCCTGTTGTCATTCAAGAATTACGCGCAGTCCTGACCATACGACCACACGCACTTCAGTCTGATTTCATTGTATCCATCTCCATCCCTCCTTGTGCGGAAGGCTCTCCCTTACTGGGTTTCTTTGATGACGTGTTCCGCCCGCCGACTCTAGTTTGAACAATATTGCTCCGAAATATTTCTGCTCTTTAATACCGAGCGCAAGCTGACGTTTACGCTGTTGCCGTATTGAAGCGCTATACCGTCTTTTGTGTACAACAATGTGTGCACAACAATTTATGCACAACAATCATCGAAAATATGAAACGATGTTTTTCTCTTGTGTTTACGGTTAGGGGCAATTCGTACACTTCCTTATTTATTGAGTCGCTTCAAATCACGATTACTTATCTTGAAAAATCAATCACTATGAAATTCTTATTCTCTCTTCTTTGCAGCTTGATTCTTACCGTATCAAGTCTTGCTACTGCTTTTCTACTCCCAAATACAACTCACGCTCAAACAGCATTTGAAATCAAAGGTCGTGTTCTTGACCAATCATCCTTAGAACCGCTCATCGGTGCGACTGTTGCCGTCAAAGGCTCGACCGGTACGGCTGCTAAAGGCACCATTACCAACAAAAAAGGTGAATTTACTCTCGCACTCGACGCACCCACCGCCATACTCCAACTCTCCTACACCGGCTACGGACGCAAAGAAGTAACCATCGAGGCGGCACGGAAGTTTGTGACGCTGCTCATGGAAGCCGGAAACGTCGCTATGAACGAAGTTCGCGTCACGGGCTATGCCAATCAACGCAGTATTTTGGAAACGCCCGGCTCTGTGGGCGTAATAACTGGCGTGGATTTGCAACGTGGCAACGGCGTACAGCTCTACCAAACGCTCAACACCTTGCCCGGAGTCCGCATGGAAAATCGCATGGCAACGGGCGGCGCACGGATTGTGCTGCGCGGCTACGGCAATGCCACAAACTTTAACGGCGTGGGCTATAAAGCATATTTGAACGATATTCCCCTCACCGATGCCGATGGCACAACGTTTCTGGACGACATTGATTTTGCCATCTTAGGGCGCGTGGAAGTGCTGAAAGGACCTGCTTCCAGCCTCTACGGAATGGGCATTGGCGGTGCTGTGAATATGTACACCGAGCGTGCGCCGTCCGGCTCTACAAGCATTGCGCAAAGCCTTATGGTTGGTTCGTATGGGCTTCTGCGCACGAACACAACACTTCGAGCAGGAACAGACAACGCAAGTTTTCTCGTGAATTACGGCTATCAATACTACGATACTTTCCGCAAACACGCTACTTCGACCAAAAGCTTTGTAACAATCAATGGTGACTTTTATGCGAATGAACGCCAGACGGCATCAGTGTTTGTGAACTATACCAGTTCATACGATTTACTCCCGGGGCAAGTGGACAGTTTGCAACTCATTTCCTCGCCGGAAATCGCCGAACAAGCGTACATTGCCAACAACGCGAACGTGAAGACCGAAAGCATTCGTGCGGGTTTCTCGCATGAATACCGCTTTTCGTCGCAGTTTGTCAACCGCAGCAGCATTTTTTCGGCGGGACAAATTATTGACCAACCATTTGCCGCAGGCGTAAACAAAACGAGCAAAGTCAAGTTCGGCGGACGCTCGGTCTTTACCTTCACTACTGCGCCCGAAAGCCCGATTGATGCTCGCATCACGGCGGGAGTAGAAGTCTTGAAAAACTTCAATTTTGCAAAGGGATATGGTCTCACCAACGGCATCTTGGGCGCACTCCGCAGCGACCTCGAAATACAGGCATTGCAGTACAGCGCTTTTGCCCAAGCAGAAGTGAACGTCACGCCCACAACGCTTGTAACGGCGGGCGCGAGCGTGAATTTTATCGAATACACCATTACCGATATGCGAGCCACGACCACAACGCCCGCATACCTGAATCAGTCCGGCTACAAACGCTTTACGCCGATTGTTTCGCCGCGCGTCGCTATTACGCAAAAAGTAACCGACGAGATTTCCGCGTATGCCAGCGTGAGCCAAGGCTACTCGCCGCCGGGAACAAACCAAGTAGTGATAACGCAAATCGGGCTAGTGAATCTCGACCTCATGCCCGAAACGGCAACCAGCTATGAGATTGGCTCTAAAGGCAGTCTGCTGGGCAAAGCATTGACCTACGAAGTGGCGTATTTCATCATGCCTGTCAGCAACAAACTTGTCCCACAAAACTTCCCCGCCGCAAACGGCTTACCTGCTTATACCGTCACAACAAACGCAGGACGTGTGCAGCACAACGGGCTGGAAGCATCAGTGTCGTATGCGTGGCGCTTTGAGGACGAATCCTCGGCGCTGACGCTTGTACGCCCCTTTGCAACGTACACCTTCAGCGATTTCAAGTATCTTGATTTCAAGAGCGATAATAATAACAATGCCGCCACGAA
>JANYDO010000195.1 GCA_025363605.1 Candidatus Kapaibacterium sp. | reverse complement strand
ACAACACTTAAAATCTATAATTCGGGACAAGTGCCTCTCGTCGTAACCGGAGCAGCGTTTGATAATCCCGACTTTCAGATTATTAACCCGCAAAACCTGTCACCACAAAACCCTATCACCGTAACCTTCAATACTTCACGAGAAATTACCGTTCGCTACACGCCCCGTTTGGCGAGCAAAGACGATATGTTTCCCGTGCTGACGCTTTTCTCAAATTCCACCACAGGCACACCCGTAGGCAGTACAACGGTTAATCTCCGTGTGCGCAAAGACTTCGTAAAGCTCACCGTATCGCAACAACTGGTAGATTTCGGTTCGGTTGTTCGCGGTGCCAACCCGCCTCCGCAAACCATCACCATTCGCAATATCGGAACAGTCGCGCAGTCCATTCCAGCGCTGAATAGCACAAATTTTCTTGCGACGTTTCCAGCCGCAATTCTTCAACCGGGCGATTCAGTAACGGTAACGCTTCGAGCCATCAACACCGGCACGGCTGGCGTATTCCGTGAGACGTGGACTATTTTCGACAGCTGTAATGAGCAAACACCTGTCACACTTCAAATCACCGTCAATCGCCCCGCACCCTCAATCGGACTTGCCGTTCCGGTGAGTTTCGGGCGCTTAGTCTGCGCCACCGATACGGTCATTATGCTGCCCATCTCGAACACGGGCAATGACGCAAACGATCTTGTTATCTCCGGCATCAGTATTGTAGGGCAAAACAGCGCGTTTTCGCTTGTGCAGCCCCCAACGCCGCCGTCGTTTTCTATTGCCTCCGGGCAATCGCGTTCTGTGCAAATTCGTTTCCGTCCGAATCGTCCCGGAGTTCTTACCGACACACTCCGCATCGTATCGAATGCAGACGGCACACCTATTTTCAATGCCGTTCTGACTGGCTCGAAAGATTCCGTCAGTTTCCGGCTTTCCGGCTCGAATGTTAGCTTTGTGAACATCCTGCCAAATACGACAGTCAGCCAAACCCTGACGGTATTCAATACCGGTACTGTGCCTATCTCGTGGGGCGCTTCGTCGTACACGATTGCGAACCCATTTTCGATTCAAATCTCGCCTTCTGTTACGCCCGTTGGTGGCTCGTCGCAAGTGCAAATTACATTTCTTGGCAGCGCGAACGACGCATCGGCAACGGGTACGCTCGCTGACACGTGTGGGCGGGCGCAAACAATCAGCGTGAGTGCGACGATTCTGCGTCCCTACATTAGCGCCACACCAGCCGTTTCCTTCGGGACGCTAACCTGCGAGACCACCTCGAATGCCTCACTCAGCATTACCAATACGGGCGGACAAGACTTGATTATTAGCGCCATCACGTCGTCTTCACCATTATTCCAATTACAACTTCCTGCGCAAGCTATTCGCTTGCAACGCGGTGCGACAACAACCATCCCCATCGTATTTCAGCCGCTCCCTACAACGCTCGGCGCTGCCAATGCAACCATCACCATTACGTCTAACGCTGCTAACACTGCTAACGGCACAACGACAACAACGATTTCCGCCATCAAGAATGTGGTTGACTTTGAATTTGTTAATCGCTTCAAGAGTGATTTGCCCAATGCCGTCAGCCGCTCACTGGGCGACGTGCCGCCGAATACGCCCGCTTCCGACACGCTCAGTCTGCGCAACACAGGCAATTTGCCGCTCACGTGGCAAGCGCCGTTGTATTCGCCGGACTCTCTCTTTCTCATTGAGCGCGTCTCGCCTAATCCCACACCGCCGGGCGCAGTCGCTATTATGACCGTGCGATATATTGGTGCGGCTTGTCCCGATTCTAAAATTACGCCAAGCGGCATTGTGGTGTTTCAAAACTATGGTTTTGATTGTAAAAAGCAGCCTGCCCGCGTAACGCTCTCGGCGCGAACGCTTCCCGCCACAGCGCGGCTCTGGACGGATTCTATCGCAGCGAATATCAGTGATACGGTGCTGCTGCCTATTCGCCTACGCAATCCGCAGTATTTGCGGGAAGCGGGCGTAACGGGCTTTAGCTTTGTGCTGCGCTATGATTTCTCGACGCTTGTGCCGCTGGATAATCCACGAGGAACGATTGTAGGTACGTCGCGCTTGCAGCCCGTTACGCTTATGCTTCCCACGCCGATTCCCGCCGATAGCGTCTTGGGGCGTGTGCGCTTTCAAGCCACGCTGGGCAGCACATCGGGAACGCTTATTTCGATTGACAGCCTCCGCGCTATCGGCACAAGCGGTGCAAGTTGTATTATTTTCGATAACACGGCATTACAAGGAAAATTCACACTGGGCGGCATTTGCTTGGAAGGCGGAATGCGGCTCGTGACGAAATCTACAACAAGCACCGTGCTTGCACAAAGCAAACCCAATCCCGCTTCGGATATTGCCACGATTGACTTCTCGCTCTTGGAACGCGGGCTGACGACGATAACGGTCTATTCTGTCATGGGCGAAGCCGTTCTGCAAGCAATGGCGGAACGCCTTGAGCCGGGCGCATACTCACTGGATATGGACATCAGCCGATTACCGTCGGGGGTGTATTTCTACGTCCTGCAAACGCCCACTGACCGCAAAACGCGGAGAATGGAGGTAATACGATGAAAAAGTACCCTGCTACCTATTTCGCTAATCTTAGTAGCACAGACATTCTTGTCTGTGAACTCCAACAACACACAGACAAGAATGTCTGTGCTACGGTGGGAAAGACAGCCATCATGTTGTTCTGTGCGCTCCTCATCTTCGCTCTTCCTCTCTCCGCACAAAAAGTAGATTCCTCCGCTCGCACGCGCTTCGGTGTGTTTGGGCAGTTCGCGTACAATATGCACCGCGCAGCCTTTGCGAAGTTGCCGGGTGTACCGAATTGCTGCCCGCAGTTCACCGATGCGGTGAGCAATAGCTATGCTTTGGGTGCACTCTTCGATATTCCCCTGAATAACGTTTTTGGGTTTTCGCTTCGCCTTGATTACACCCCGACTCCGGCATTGTTTAGGACAACCGAAAACAACCCACGAACAGCGCTGCAAAACATCAATGGTGAGGCAATCGTGGGAAGCAGTTTCTTCCATCAGATTGATGCAACCCTCGGCAGTGCTGGTATGGAAGCGCTTTTCACGATAAAGCCGCTCACCGGCTCTACCCGCACCGATGACGGATTAACCGTGCTTTTGGGCGCACGTGCCGGATATATGCTCCAACGCGATTTCACCCAGCAAGAACAGACCTTTGCCGATTCCGTGATTTTTGTTGATACCAAAAGCCGTTTACGAAATAAATCAAGCGGTACACTTCCTGAATCAAGTGTGTACAATATTTCCCTCATGGGCGGCTTGGCATGGGAAATCCCGCTCAACGCTAAGCGCACGGTCTATATCACGCCGGAAGTATTCTATTCCTTCCCGCTCACGCCCGTCATTCCGTCGTCGGCGTTGAATGGCGCATGGAGTGTGCATCAGATTCGCGCGGGCATTGCGCTGAAGTTTGCGCCGGAGCGCAAGGTGATTGATACAAGCAGCGCACCGCCGCAAACGCCGCCGGACAGTCCGCCAGTCGTTGTAGGAACACCAACAAAAGTAGAAAACAAGCGTCCGCCCGAAACAGGCGTAGAAACAGGCGGCAAAGAACTGTCGGCAACGCTCACCGCCGTCGGCGTAGAGCGCGACGGCAAGGAACTTCCCGACGTAACCTTCCGTGTGGAAGAATTTTTATCCACGAATTTGCGTCCGCTTCTGCCCTACGTTTTCTTTGAGCAAGGCAGCGATAATATTCCCGAACGCTACGACCGCCTTTCTGCGCGGGATGTGAACGATTTCTACGTGGATAAATTGCACAATTACGAAATGCTGGAAACCTATCACCACATTATGAACATCGTCGGGCGGCGTATGAAGTCGTACCCCAAAGCAAAACTGACCATCACGGGCTGCAACGACAATACCGCCTCGGGAGAGCGCGGCAATACGTCACTTTCCTACCGCCGAGCGAAAGCTGTACGGGATTACCTTTCTAATGTGTGGAATATAGACACCGCACGAATGCCGATTCAAGTACGCAATCTGCCCGCCACGCCGACCGTATCGAACACCAAACTCTACGATAACGAAGTCGTGCAGGAAAATCGTCGCACTGAATTTTCTTCCGACACGTGGGAAATTCTTGAGCCAATCAAAACTACCGACACTGTGCGAACGGTCTCGCCGCCGATTATCCGCTTCCGCCCGCGCGTGATGCTGCCTCAGGGCAACGTCAAGGAATGGCGCATTACCATCAGGCAGGACGGGCAAAAACTGAAGGAGTTTTGGGGTACGGGCAATATACCCGCTATTCTCGACTGGAATCTTGCCGAAAACCAAGCAACCATACCACGCGCACCCACGCCGCTTGAATATACCCTGAGCGTTGTGGACGATACGGGCAACCGCTTGTCGGCACAAGGCGCTTCACCTGTGGAGCAGATAACGATTCAGCGCAAACGCCGCGAACGCTTGAAAGACCGCGAGGTTGACCGTTACAGTCTTATTCTGTTTGATTTCGACAAGTCGAATCTGACCACGACGCAAAACCGCATTGCGTCGTTCATCAAAACGCAGATTCAGCCCGAAGCGACCGTGCGCATTTCGGGGTACACCGATTACACGAACCCGCTTGATTACTCTCTACGCCTTTCCAAAGCCCGTGCTCGCGAAACCGCTTCGGCACTGGACTTGATGAAAAAAGCGGAAGTGCGTGGGCTTGGCAAAACCGTCTTGCTCTATGACACCGAGATTCCCGAAGGACGCTTCTACTGCCGCACGGTAACGATTATTGTCGAAACGCCGATAGTGCCGGAGTAGTCCGTTTCGTGAGTCTTGGTTTTACGGCGAAAAAACGATAATTTGGAATAAGTTTTGAATCAATAGAGTCTTGAATTCAAGAGTTTATATCGAATAAGGTTTTTGAGGATTTGAAGCAAGGCAGCATGCTGCCTTGTTACGCAAAAAAGTCTATTCGGAATAAAGTCTAATACAGAATGTTCATTGTTGCAGAGAAAAAGATATGCCCACAGTAGCCAAATCTGTAAGCACTCTTGCCGGAAAGCGTACATCATCCGCAAAAGCCTCGACCACGACTACATCTCGCACACAAAAGCCGCTTTCCCCTGGAATTGTGAAAATTGAGGGTGTTTGTGGCGGTAATGCTTGTATTGTGCGAACGAGAATTCCAGTGTGGTCAATTATCGAATGGCAACAAATGGGAGTTTCTACCGCCAAAATTTTGAAAATATATCCTACTCTGACCGCTTCCGACCTTCTGAGTGCGGAATTGTACTACAAGCACAACGCCTCCGAAATTGACGAAGCGATTCGTAAGAACCAAGAGGCGTAATGGCGCGATTGTACAGCAATGAAAACTTTCCCCAGCCCGTCGTTGAACGCTTGCGTACGCTTGGACACGACGTTCTGACGGTGAAAGAAGCCGGATATGCTAATGCTGCAATTCCTGACAGTGATGTTCTGGCTTTTGCCACACAGGAAGCACGGGCTGTTTTGACAATCAATCGCAAAGATTTTATTGATTTGCACAAGAACTACCACGAGGCAGGTACGACACACGCGGGAATTATTGTCTGTACCAAAGATGATGATTTTAAGCGCTTGGCAACCAATATTCATCGTGCCATCCAAGCAGAATCAGTTCTTGCAGATATGCTGCTGAAAGTGTACAAAAGTGCATGACTGTTGCGAAACTCTCCCCAACGCTTACAAGCCTTATACCTTCTCGCTTGGAAGCGTTTTTTTATTTCTCCTACGTACTCTGCAGGCAAGCGAGATGCTGTCTATCTCCAAATTTTAGCATATATTTGAACTTGTTTCTTCTTTTCTCAACAATCTTTTTCGTATGAATTTCCCCTCAGTTGCCCGCCAATGCGTGATGTTTGCTTGCTGTGCGTTTGCTGTGTTTAGCTTCGCAGCAGTTGTTGCACTTGCCCAAGGGCGCACAAATACTCCCGGCGGCGATGCCGAAAAACTCCTTCAAGCAGACGCTTCGGCACAGATGTCGTCTGCTACGCCCGCCGGAACAGGCTTTGCGACCGATAATATCCTTAGCCCTGACCATTATTTTGTAGGAGCAGGCGACGTACTTGCGTTAGAAATTGTTGGTCCTATTTCCCTGACAGTCCCGCTCACCGTTTCGCCAGAAAATATTATGCTAGTGCCGCGTTTGGGCGAAATCAATGTTACGGGTAAAACGCTCACGCAGGTCAAAGGAGAGATTCAACGCCTCGTGCAGAGCCGCAACCCCAACAACCGCGCCTATCTCACGCTTCAGCGCCCGCGCACTGTCTATGTGCGCGTCAGTGGCAATGTGACTGCACCCGGCTTGTACACGCTTCCGGCAACGATGCGCGTTTCCTCGGCGGTAGCGATTGCGAATCAAGAAACACTTGCCACACCGAAGGAGCGCCTCAACACAAATCGCTTTCCGGCAAATATCCCTAATGATAACGCCCCAAGCGGGCAATATGCCGTCGGCTACGCCCAGCGCAACGTGAAAGTACAACACCGTAATGGCACGACTGAAATTGCTGATGCCGTGCGTTCGCGTTACATGGACGACCCCGCAGCCGACCCGACCGTCCGCGAAGCCGATGAAATCTACGTGCCATTTGAATACGAATCCGTGCGCGACGGCGTAATGCTCTCCATTGCCGGTGCGGTGCAGCGCCCGTGCCTTATGCCGTACCGCAAGGGCGATCGTATTTCGTTGTTGCTAAAGGCGGCTTACGGGCTGACGGAAAATGCCGACTCTGCCCGCGTGGAATTGCTTGAAGTTGTTTCGGCTGGTGGCTCAGGCACTACCGCAAAAACCCTCAGCGCTTCACGAATCCTCGCTTCGGGAGGCGCAGACGACATCGAACTTCCCGCCGGAGCAAGCGTGGTCGTGCGCGAAAAAGAGCAAGCCGCAAAGCGCCGTGGCACAGTCTCGGTGCTGGGCGAAGTTACTTCGCCGGGCGTGTATGCTATCGAAGCGGGCGTGACGCGCCTTGCGAACATTGTGCAGCAAGCGGGCGGTCTCACCAAAGCAGCGCACTTGCCGCTTTCCAGCATCACGCGCCGCGAAATGCGCTCACTTGCTTTCCGCGTGAGCGATGTCGAATTGTCGCGTAACGCCCAATACACCACGCTCACCCCCGAGGACACGCTCCGCTACAAACTCGACGAATCCTTGCGCCGCCCTGTGGTAGCGTGTGATTTTGCTGCTGCACTGGAGAAAAACTCCGATGCCGATAATGTTCCGCTTCAAGACGGCGACGTGATTACCGTTGCCACGAACCCGCGCAACGTCTTTGTCTTTGGGCAAGTCAATAAGCCCGGATTTGTCGAAGCCACAGAAGGCAAAACTGCCGAATGGTACGTCAATGCTGCCGGAAACTACGCTCCCAACGCCGACACAGCACGGGTGCGTATCATCAAAGCAAAAAATCGTTTGTGGCTTGCTCCCCAAGTCAGTGCCGGTGCGGCGAAAGGCACAAGCATCACGCTTGAAGCCGGCGACCAAATCTACGTGCCGCGTGTGCCGGACACCAACACCGACCTTGCTCTCAAGCGCGTTTCGGCGGAATTGCAAAGGGAAAGTTTGGAGTTGCAAAAAAGCACTCAACTTTGGGGAATAGTTGTGAGCGCACTAAGTGTTATTCTCTCTGGTGTCAATCTTTACGTTGCGTTACAACCGAGAACCCCATAAAACCATTTGTTTTTCGGAAAAACAACCATGACCATTTCCCACAAACGCCAGCAAGTACCTATCGTCTCGCTCGTGGAGCGGCGCACGAAGGGGCGTAAAATGTCGCTTGCGGCATACATGAACTGGAAGCCGGAGGACGGGCATAAGTATGAATGGAATGATGGTATTTTGGAGCAACGCCAGATGATAAAGCAAGAAGAATTCAGCATTGTTCGTAACCTCAAGCAAGCGTTCTATCGCACATCGGCATTTACTGAGGGCGCAGATTTGTACACAGAGTTTGGCTGCCGCACTTCACCAAAACAAGTACGTGTGCCGGACGTTTCTTTTTACTCTGCGAAGGAGATAGATGCTGCGGCGCAGCAAGAAATCGTACCGCGTTGGGTGGTGGAAATCATTTCCCCGTTTGATGCTGGCGAGCGTACTCACCTGAAAGTGCATGAATACTTGCGAGCAGGTGTTGAGGTTGTCTGGCAAATCTATCCGCAACTGCGCCAAGTGTGGATATTCCGCGATACTATCCATATTACCGTCTGTTCTGCCGATATGCTTTGTTCGGCAGACCCGGTACTATCGGATTTATCCGTTACGCCCAATGACCTCTTTGCCACTGCCGTCCAGTGATGCGGTGTCATTTTTTGCGAACTTTTTGCCCACTGCCTCGTATGAATGACGTATGAACCTTCCCCTTATCAACGAACCCGCCATGCGCCGCGACCTTGCGCGGATGAAGCAGTTTGCTACCGCCTTGCTGCTAGGAATGGTGTGCCTTTTTGCACTGGCACTTTATTTGGAGCGTGATTTTGCGTGGGCGGGTTTTCTCAGGGCGTTTGCCGAAGCAGCAATGGTGGGCGCTCTGGCAGATTGGTTTGCGGTGACGGCACTTTTTCGCCATCCGATGGGCGTACCGATTCCGCATACTGCCATTATCCGTCGCAACAAAGACCGCATCGGAGCTAGTCTGGGGAATTTTGTGGAAAATAATTTCCTCACCCCGGAAGTGATTGCCAGCAAGCTGGAAACAATGGATATTCCGCATCGTATAGCGGACTGGCTGGCGCAGCCGGAGAATGCGGGGGAGATTGCGCAGCGCATCACGGCTGTGATCCCTCAGTTTTTGAACGCGCTTCGGCATGACGACGTGCAGCGTTTTTTGGAGGAAAATATTGCCGCACGAGTGCGAGCGCTGGAAGTAGCGCCGCTTGCGGGCAATTTGCTCTCAGCGCTGACCACGAATAACCGCCATCAGTTTTTGCTGGATGAAGGCTTGAAACTCGCCGAGCGCATTTTGAACGATAATAAAGATTTCATTCGCCGCAAAATTGAAGAGGAAACGCCGTGGTATGTACCGAAATTTGTGGATAATCGCATTTACGACCTTATCATCACGAAGGCGGAGCAAACCTTGCGCGAGGTGAATTTGGACACCGACCACGAATTACGGCAAAAATTCAACATTGCTACGCAAGATTTTATCATGGATCTGCGCCATTCCGACGATTACAAACAAAAGGTGGAATCGCTCAAAGAAGACTTGCTGGAAAACCCGGTCGTGCGTCAGTATTTTTCCTCGCTCTGGGCAGATGTGAAACACCGCATCATTACTGACGCGGAGCGCCCTGATTCCAATATCCGAGAGCAAATCAACAACAGTTTGCAATCGCTCTCGAATGCGCTGCTGAACGACGAAACCGTTCGGAATCGCGTCAATACGTGGCTACAACAGGTCTTGCTCAGTATCATCATTAACCGCAAAAGCGAAATCACTGCCATCATCAGCGATACCGTCAAAAAATGGGATGCAGACACGATGTCCGACCGCGTGGAACTCTACATCGGACGCGACTTGCAGTTCATCCGCATCAATGGGACGCTTGTGGGCGGCACGGTTGGCTTGGTTATTCATGTAATTGCTCTTTTAGCAAAAAGGTAATATCAGAAAGCTAATGGCAAAGAACTAGAATCTCACACATTCTCATCAATAATACCTACATCTCATGCGAAAACCCCGTCTATTCACGCCCGGACCCACGCCCATCCCCGAACACGTGATGTTGCGCATGGCAGAGCCGATTATCCATCACCGCCACGCAGAATTTATTGCGCTCATGGGGCGCATCAATGCTCATCTCCAAACGCTTTTTTGCACAAAGCAGCCCGTTTTGTCGCTGACGGCTTCCGGCACAGGTGCGGCGGAAGCAGCTATTTCCACGCTCTTCCAAGCAGGCGAAAAAGGAATTAACATCAATAACGGCAAGTTCGCCGAGCGGTGGGGCAAAATGATGAAGGTGCTTGGCATGAACGTCGTGGATGTACCCGTAGAATGGGGCAGTGCGATAAACGAAGAGCAACTTGCGGCGGTGCTGAAAGAACACCCCGACGCTGCTTGTGTGTGGCTTGTGCACAGCGAGACTTCGACGGGAACATATACCGATATTCGCACAATGGCGCGGCTTATTCGGGACAATTCCAACGCGCTCGTCTGCATAGACGGCATCACGTCTATCGGAGCGCACGAGTGCCGCATGGACGAGTGGGGTCTGGATGTGGTGATAACGGGTTCGCAAAAAGGCTTGATGATTCCGCCCGGACTGGCATTTGTAGCGCTTTCCGAGCGGGCATGGGAGAGAGCGGATGCTCACAAGCCGCGCAATTTCTACTTCGACCTTCGCAAAGCCCGCGAAGCATGGCACGAAAACTCTACGCCGTGGACTCCTGCCGTTACGCTGTTCATCGGCTTGGAGCCTGCGCTGGAAATGATGATGCAGGAAGGCGTGGAAAATGTCTGGAAGCGCCACGCGCTGCTGTCGCGGGGCTTACGCGCGGGACTCCAAGCCGTAAATCTTCCGCTCTTCGGTTCATCGCCGTCGCACGCTGTAACAGTGGCATATTTACCGGAAAAAGGCAGAAAAGATTTTATCAAATTACTCAAAAATGACTTCGGCGTGACAGTCATCGGCGGACAAGATGCACTCAAGGATGTGGTCTTCCGCACGTCGCATCTGGGCTATTACGACGAAGCCGATATGCTGGCGGTGCTTGGTTCTATCGAATATGCGTTGCAGAAAGTTGGTCACGAATTCGAGGCAGGACGCAGCGTCTATGCCGCTCAACGAGTATTTATGGGAGTAGAATAAATGACACCATTGCTGAATAAAATTGTATGGATCACGGGCGCAAGTCGTGGCATCGGCTTGGCAAGCGCGATTTCGCTTGCTGCCAAAGGAGCGCGTCTGATTCTTTCTTCCCGCAGCGAGGAAGATTTGCGGAAAGCTGCACAAACTGTGCGCACAATTAGCGGCAGCACGATTGAACCACTTATTGTGCCATGCGATGTAACAAGCCCCGACTCGGTCAAAGGCGCATGGCGTATTATTCAGGAACAGTTTGGCGGCGTGGATATTCTCGTCAATAACGCCGGAATCGGCGTTTTTAAGCCGTTTCTGGAACTGACGCTGGAAGACATCGAACTTTCGCTTGATGCCAATATCAAGGGCGCATTTCTCTGCGCTCAAGCTGCCGCAAGAGGCATGGCGGAACGGGGTGCGGGCGTGATTGTAAGCCTCAATTCTGTTGCCGCGCAAAAGACGTTTGCGAATTGCAGTATTTATGCGGCTTCCAAGTCAGCGCTCTTGGCAGCCAATCGCGTCATCCGCGAGGAATTGCGCGGCAAAGGCGTGAAGGTGATTGATTTGCTCGTCGGCGCTACCGAGACCGATATTTGGAGTCCTGCTGCCCGCGACGAGTTTCGCCTTCGCATGATGCAGCCTGAAGATATTGCTGCGGCACTTGTCTCCGCGCTCGAACTGCCACAGCGAATGATGCCGGAAGAAATTGTGTTGCGTCCGCAGTTGGGCGATTTGTGAAAATAGTAGAATCTCTTGCTTACCAGAGATGCCGTAAAGCCCCTGCCTTCAGGCATGGGGATATAAGGCATTTCGTCGCAGCCTGAGCGGTCGCGGTCTGCGCTGCTTTGAGCGCAGGGCGTGGCGCGACATAGCGCGACGAAGTTCTTTTGGTAGT
>JANYDO010000171.1 GCA_025363605.1 Candidatus Kapaibacterium sp. | reverse complement strand
TAACCGTTCCGTTTACCGCCGGACGCACGGACGCTTCACAAGAGCAGACCGACGTGGAATCCTTCGCCGTGCTTGAGCCAATCGCCGACGGTTTCCGCAACTACACGAAGAAAAAATATACCACCTCCGCCGAAGAAATGCTCGTGGACAAAGCACAGTTGCTTACGCTCACCGCGCCTGAGATGACGGCACTTGTGGGCGGACTGCGTGTGTTGAATGCAAATTTCGATGGCTCGCAGCACGGCGTTTTCACCAAACAATCGGAAGCATTGACGAACGACTTCTTTGTGAATCTGCTCGACATGACAACCACGTGGGCAGCCACCGATGCGCACCAAGACCAGTTTGAAGGCGCAGACCGCACGACAGGTGCAAAAAAATGGACAGCAACGCGCGTAGATTTGATTTTCGGTTCAAACTCCGAGCTTCGCGCTTTGGCAGAAGTCTATGCTTGCTCCGATTCCAAAGAGAAATTCGTTCAGGATTTCGTGGCGGCATGGGCGAAGGTGATGAACCTTGACCGTTTTGAATTGGCGTAAGTTTTTTTGTAAGTAAAAAAGCCCTGTATGCAAGATGGAGTCTTGCATACAGGGCTTTTGATTTTCAAGGGCGGTTTACAAAAAAAACACCTTTGGTGCGAGTTGTAATCGGGGTTTGAGGGTGGTTGAAGCGCCCAAACTCAAATGCTGAATTTGAGAATATCAAGTGGTCTTGAATTCAAGGGTTTTGTAGATTGCAGAAAACTCAAAAACACTAAAAATACAAGATATGAACACCTCCGACACACACAACCAGCGTATTGCCCAGCTGACTTTTGCCTCAGTCTATCCACTGTATCTTGCAAAAGTGGAGAAGAAAGGCAGAACCGAAGAAGAATTGCATCAGGTCATAGAGTGGCTAGCAGGTTTCGACACCAAGAAGCAACAAGAACTACTCCAAGAAAAGGTAACCTTTGAAACATTCTTCCAACGTGCGTCGCTCAATCCTAATGCCCAACTCATCACTGGGGTCATCTGTGGGCATCGCATAGAGGAAATTGAGAATCCTATGACGCAGCAGGTTCGGTATTTGGATAAGTTAGTGGATGAGCTGGCAAAAGGCAGGAAGATGGAGAAAATCTTGCGTGGTGCGTAGGGTTCTTCAGTCTCCCAAATGCTCCACCAGTCTTTCCATAAAAGCACTACACAATTGATTATGTCTTGTGTGCAGGGCTTTTGGCTTTCTAAAGACGAGGCACGTTTTACTGCCTGCGGAAAATTCACCCGTTTGCACAATGGAAAAACGACATCAGCGAAATGTATTCATCTTCCTGCGAAATGTGTAATCGAAAATAAAATGCCCACCGTAACTTTGCGTCAGTAATTACCCCCATCAACCATTCAACATTTTGAATTATGAATGAAAGAAAAACATGGAAAAGAGTGCTTACAGCATTATTGATTTTCCAAATAATAGTAGCCTTCTCTCTCGGCACACTCGCCTTATTCAATTTCCCGATGTTAATAGAACAATTTGGGATAAAATTCCAGCCGGATATGGGAGCGTTGCGGCTCATTATGGCGTACAATTTATTTTTGTCCACGAGTATCTGTCTTTGGAGCGTCCTGTGGATTCGGAGCGGTAATATAGCTGGTATTCAAGCAGGAACAACGGTTGGTTTGCTTATTTTCATCGTGAGTATGGCTGTTTTCATCCTGTTTGACAGAATTGATATGTTTTATTTCGATAGCATCCGCGCCTTTCTGATGGTCGTTTTTGGTGTACTTGCTTACCGGGAACAAACGAAGCATCAAACGACTGTTTCTTGAATTGCCACAAAAAGTAAACACTGATATGACGAAGTTTGAACTGCTCCCCAAAATTCGGACAGGTAGCAAAGATAGTATTTTGCGCTGTTTTAGTCAAAAAACTCGGAGGAATAATGGCGAAACAACGCTTGCCCACAGCGGATCATTCAAAGTCAAAGTAGAATCTGCATAGTTTTGAAACCTATACCGAAATACGGTCTGCTTTGGCAGTCTATTTCGATTTGCACAACCACCGTAAGCTCCATCAGGCATTGAATGATAAAACTCCCTTCAGCGTCTTTGACGCAGGGGCGTTCAAACCTAAACCGCAAGCCATGAAAATATTGTGGATAATTTACGATTTTGCTGTCCAAAAAAAGGCGACAGCTCAACGAATTTAATACATCAAGCATGAAAAAAGTAAATCAAAACATAGGACAATACCTGTTTATAGGTATTTTAATTCTTCACGTTGTAGCGTGTTATTTTATAGGACTTGGAATCTTAACAAATCCGAAACTTGCTCTTGAGACCGGATTTAAAGTAACATATAATGCAGATATCCAAATTATTAGTGTTGTTGTTGGTATGCAAGTCATATTTTTAGGGAGTATTGCCCTTTTGGGTGTTATTTGGACAAGGAGAAAAAGTATGTACGGCATTTATGCGGGTATTGCTGTCGGGCTTTATATGTTCGCTTTTGGTTTCGTCTCGTTATTAAAAGTAGGAACAACTGATGGCTTAATAGTTGATAGTAGCCGAGGTTTTATCACATTAATTTTTGCATATTATGCCTACAAAGAGTTAAAAACGTCAAATTAGTATGCCCATCTCTGAGATACACTATAATGCCATTATTCCCAAAATAATCGTGAAAAGTAAAGATTTGAACACTCTTACTTCAAATCTCTACTTTTCTGCTTTGCCCGCCGTAACAGGCAATGACGCAAACGCCCTTCAATGGGCTTTGAACCTAGGGTACAACGCCATGAACCAAGCACTCAAAAAAAATAGTAGAACAATAAATTTAGAAAATATTGAGCTCAAGAATGACCACATTCCATCATATCAAAAGCATTTCCGAAGTACATCATTTTTTGGGAATGAAGCCGCCTGCTCACCCGCTTATCACGATTATTAGGGAATGGCCGGAGATAGATTTTGATTTTGCAAATACCAAGATGACCGGCGACTTGTATATCATTGGTGTTAAAGGAAATGTGGGGTCTATGCGTTATGGGCGAAACACATACGACTTTGAAGAAGGAACAATGGTATTCACCGCGCCCAAGCAAGTCCTTCTTATTGAAAAAGGCGAACATTCCAGTAATTATGAGGGCTGGACGATTCTTTTTCATCCCGACTTGATTCGCACATCAGAATTAGACAGAACCATCAAAGAATATGCTTTTTTTGAATATGCCGTCCACGAAGCCTTGCATCTTTCCGAAAAGGAAAAACAAATTCTTAATGATTTTGTACACCACATTGAAATCGAAATCAACCAAAATTTTGACAAACATTCGCAAGAGCTGATTATTGCTAATGTGCAGTCCATCCTCAAATATTGCCAACGCTTTTACGACCGCCAATTTTTTACCCGCACCAATCTGAACAAAGATTATGTCGTTCGTTTTGAGAAATACTTGAAAGAGTATTTTGCATCTGATAATTTGATGGATAAAGGTTTGCCGACGGTTGCTGAGTGCGGCGAGGCACTCAATATGTCAGCTCGCTACCTGAGTGATTTATTGAAGGCAGAAACAGGCAGAAGTGCAAAAGACTACATCCACGATTATATCATTGAGAAAGCCAAAACTTTATTGCTCGCTTCCAATTCTTCTGTGAGTGAAGTCGCATATCAATTAGGGTTTGAATATCCACAGCATTTCAGCAAATTCTTTAAGGCGAAAACTGGTTATAACCCGACCGATTTTAGAAACGTGAATTAAAACCCTGGCGTTGGTTTGGCAAGATAGCGGGTGATTCACGTTTACGACGCACCTTTGCACAAAAAGCCCTGCACACTTGATTATATCTTGTGTGTAGGGCTTTTACTTTTTTTTGATTTGAAG
>JANYDO010000154.1 GCA_025363605.1 Candidatus Kapaibacterium sp. | reverse complement strand
TTTTCGTGGTGCAAACGAGGCGGTTTCATAGAGATGTCTTCCAAAAATTGAGGTGGTAAAATATACCGAATTTCAACTAGAAGATACCTCTGTTTTTCCTCTTTTCTTTTAACGAATTTCAACTAGATTTTGGACAATCTCAATCACCCTCCCAAAATATTTATCTTTTTCGCACTTTTTCCTCTCAAAAGTGAGAGTCATGTCCCGTTCAGCGTTTTATATGTCCCGCTCACCGCTTTTGGGCTTCGGAAATTTTTTTTTTTGTATGTTTGTGCCAGTTATTCAAAACAACTTTTTTTCTTTATTCAAATTTTTTCGAGGATTTGTATGAAACGTGGTAGTAATGTGCGGAGTGCTTTTGCGCTTCTGATAATGGTCACTTTATTTGCTGTATTTCCTTTTGGAAAGTTGGCGGCGCAGACGGTGAATGTAACGACGCTGGCGGGAGGTACTCCAGGTTATACTGATGGTGTTGGTACAGATGCAAAGTTTAATTCCGCGACAGTTGTGGCTGTAGATGCGTTCGGAAGTGTCATTGTTGGGGATAATAGTAATAGGCGCATCCGTAAGATTACTGGGAACGGTGTTGTAACAACTCTCGCAGGCGGTGGAAGCGCTACCGAGGGTATAGGAACGTCAGTAAATATAGGTACACCTGTAGGAATTGCTGCGGATGCTTTAGGTAATATCTATATTGCTTCTAGTTGGGGGTTTAATTTCTTCCCTGGAAATGTTATCCAAAAAATCACTTCGACTGGTATAGTTTCTATTTTTGCTGGTTCCCCATCTTCTGGTTCAACTGGGTTTGCTGATGGAATGGGAAGCGCGGCAAAATTTAGTTATTTCGTTGCTGCAGATAACGCGCCTGCATTTCCACAAAAAAGTGTACTGGCTACAGATGCAGACGGAAATCTCTATGTAGCTGATTCGAGGAATTATAGAATACGAAAAATTAGCCCGACAGGCTTAGTAACTACATTTGCCGGTAGTGGAGTATTGGGTAGTACCGATGGACCAGCTGCGACTGCGACGTTTAGTAACCCTTCTTCCGTTGCCGTAGACGCAATAGGCAATGTGTATGTGGGGGAGGGTACTCGCATTCGCAAAATAAGTACCGATGGCATAGTTTCAACATTGGCTGGTGGTTCATCAAATGGTTATGCAGATGGAATCGGTACGGCTGCTCAATTTGGTTATATATTTGGATTAACCTGTGATGCTTTAGGTAATGTGTATGCAACGGATTTAGACATTACTAGCGCTAGTCGCATTCGCAAAATTACTCCTCAAGGAGTAGTCACAACTATAGCCGGTAATGCGGGTTATGGATATTTAGATGGCAATGCTTTGGAGGCAAAGTTTTCTAATGCTATCGGTATTTCATTTGATGCGTCTGGAAATATGTATGTGGGAGATGCAGGCAACTTTCGCGTTCGTAAACTTACTCTTACACCCTCCAACGTAGCTCCCACCACCTTCACCGCCCAAGCCCCACCCGCAACCATCACAGGCAACACACCCTATACCTACACCTTCGTAGCCAACGGCTCGCCTGCACCCGCATACAGCCTCGCAAGCGGCGTACTGCCGCCCGGTTTGGTGCTTTCTACCACAGGCGTTCTTTCCGGCACACCGACTGCCGTAGGTACGTTTTCCTTTGCCGTTGCCGCGACGAACTCCTCCGGTACGCTCACGAGCACAACAGTCACCATCACGGTTGCGCCTGTCGCTCCGGCATCATTCACAGCAGCAACACCAGTAAGCACAGTCAGTGTAGGTACAGCAATTGCGTCCTACACCTTTGCCGCAACGGGCTTTCCCGCGCCGACGTATAGCATCGCAAGTGGTAGCTTTCCTGCTGGTGTAACATTGAACCCCACCACAGGCGTTCTCTCCGGCACACCGACCGTGGGCGGGAACTATACCTTTACCGTACAAGCAAGCAATAGCGGCGGCTCTGTGGTTTCTTCGCCCGTGAGCATGACGGTTAATGCAGCGCCTACGTCCTTCAGCACACAAACTCCGCCCGCAAGCGCAAGCGTTGGTGCGGCATACAGCTATGCTTACGCAGCAGGTGGCTTTCCTGCTCCGGCGTACAGCGTCGTCGGCACACTTCCGCCCGGACTTTCGCTCAATAGCGCCACAGGTCTTGTCTCCGGCACACCGACTACTGCTGGTTCTTACACCTTTTCGGTGGCGGCTACCAATGGAAGCGGTACGGTTACAAGCGCTCCGGCGACGGTCGTTGTTGCTCCCGCGCCTGCCGCTCCCACTAGCTTTAGCGCACAAACCCCGCCTGCAAGCGTTTCTGTAGGAACAAGTTATGCGTACACCTTTGTGGCGAATGGTTATCCTGCGCCTACCTTCAGCGTGGCAAGCGGTACGTTGCCTGCGGGCTTGACGCTTGACCCTGCAACGGGTGTCCTCTCCGGCACTCCGACGGCAGGTGGGAATTACTCCTTTACCATTCAAGCAAGCAACGCCCAAGGCTCCGTAACAAGCTCACCAATAACAGTTGCCGTGAATGAAGCACCTGCGTCATTCTCCGCGCAAGCACCTCCGCCATCCGTCAGTGGTGGCACCGCCATCACGCCTTACACCTTCCAAGCAAATGGCTTTCCTGTTCCGACCTATACCGTCGGCAGTGGCAGCTTACCTGCGGGCTTGACGCTGAACCCAACGACAGGTGTGCTTTCGGGTACGCCCACAGCCACAGGAACGTTTACCTTCACCGTACAGGCAAGCAACGCTAACGGTTCCGCGACGAGTCAGTCCATATCAATGACAGTCAATCCTGTTGCTCCGACAGGCTTCAGCACGTCCACACCGCCAAGCGCAGCACAAGCCGGAGTGGGATATGCGTATTCTTTCCAAGCAAGCGGTTTTCCTGCACCCACGTATAGCGTGGCAAGCGGCACACTGCCTACGGGTTTGACGCTCAATCCTGCAACAGGTCTGCTTTCGGGTACACCAAGCGCATCAGGAACATTCGGACCGATTATCATCCAAGCAAGTAATGGCGGTGGTTCCGTGAGTTCGGCTCCATTTACAATTACCGTAGCTCCACCGTCTGTTTTTGCTCCTGTGGTAACAAGTTTTACGCCCGCTTCCGGCACAATCGGCAACGGGGTAACAATTCGCGGCACGGGCTTCACAGGTGCAACCACGGTTAGCTTTGGTGGCACAACGGCGTACAATTTCACCGTTCAGTCGGATAGCGTTATTACTGCTACGATTGGCGGCGGCGCAAGTGGTAGCGTAAGCGTGACCACACCAAACGGAACATCGTCCTTAGCAGGATTTACCTATACTCCACTGACATCACCTATTGTCAATAGTTTTTCTCCCACCTCCGCTCGCCCTGGCGATACCGTCATCATTCGCGGTGTGCGCCTCTTCACGGCTTCTACGGTGAGCTTTGGCGGCGTGGCTGTGCGCTACACGGTTGTTTCCGATTCTGTTATTCATGCCTACATTTCAACGTCGGTTGTTTCGGGTGCGGTGAATGTGGTCAATGCTGCGGGCAATTCTACCTTGAACGGCTTCACGTTCATCCCGCTCCCACCCGCACCGCGCATCACCTCCTTCACGCCGAACCGCGCTGCTGAAGGGGCTACGGTCGTCATCACCGGAACCAACCTCACGGGTGCTACCCGCGTGAAGTTCGGTGCCTTTGATGCTGCTTCTTATGTGGTCAACTCTGCCACGCAGATTACGGCTGTCGTCGGTGCTGGTTCGTCCGGCGCTGTCAGCGTCCAAACCGCAGGCGGTACCGTTAGCTTGAATGGCTTTACCTTTGTTCCTCCGGCGGCAACAATTACGGCATTTACCCCCACCAGTGCTGCGATTGGTCAAACGGTCGTTATCACCGGAACCAATCTCTCCTCCGCGCTTGCGGTCGAGTTCGGTGGGCGTTCGGCAGTGTTTACCGTCAATTCCGATTCCCAAATTACCGCTACCGTTCCCTCTGGTGCGGCTTCGGGGAATGTTGGTGTCACCACGCTTGCGGGCGCTGCGTCTATCGCAGGCTTCACCTTCCTTGCGCCGCCTATTGTGGTGAGCTTCTCGCCCACGAGTGCGGGCGTTGGTGCAAGTGTCGTGATTTCTGGCAGCAACTTCTCCGGCGCGGACACGGTACGCATTGGTGGCGTGGTGGCTAGTTTCGTTGTCAATTCCGCTTCGCAAATTACGGCTACCGTTCCTGTATCGGCAGCATCGGGTAGCGTGAGTGTCCGCACTCCCTACGGCACATCCTCGCTTGCGGGCTTTGTGTTTATCCCGTCTCCGGCTATTACGTCGTTTACTCCTGCTGTTGCGGGTGCGGGCGATGTGGTCACCATCAATGGTACAAACTTCACGGGAGCTTCGGCAGTCAGCTTTGGCGGCGTTCCGGCGGCTTCGTTTACGGTTGTTTCCGCAACCCGCATTACGGCTGCTCCGTCAGCTGCGGGCGCTTCGGGCGATATTTCTGTTACCACACCCAACGGCACCGGCGCTCGCTCCGGCTTTAGCTTTGCGGGTGTGCCTGTTATTATTGCCTTCTCGCCCACAGGTGCGACGGGTGGCGATACGGTGACGATTTCAGGTACGGGCTTCGTTGGCGTGAGTGCGCTTACCTTTGGGAATACGGCAGCGACATCGTTTACCATTGTTTCGCCAACACAAATTCAGGCGGTTGTTTCGCCACGTGGCTCCACGGGCGCTGTGCGCCTCGTCACGCCGGGCGGTACGGCTTCGCTGAACGGCTTTACCTTTACTGCTCCTGCACCAGTCATTACGGGTTTCTCGCCCGCGTCGGCAACGGTGGAGCAGACCGTCACGATTACGGGGCGGAATTTCGCGGGTGATTTGTACTCCACGCTTGCCGTCAGCTTTGGTGGACGGGCCGCGGGGAACTTTACGGTCGTCAATGATTCCACGATTACGGCTGCCGTCGGCGGTGGTGCCACGGGCAGCGTGAGCGTCCGCACACCGGGCGGTACGGCGAATCGTGTCGGCTTTACCTTCATTCCGGCAGCGCCGATTATCACGGGCTTTACACCTGCATCGGCTCCGGCAGGCGCAACCATCACGATTTCGGGGAATAACTTCTTCGGCGCAAGTTCGGTAAAATTCGGCGGTATCGCCGGAACCTCGCTTGTGGTGGTGAATGATTCCACCGTGACGGTACGTGTTGCGGCGACGGGTGCGACGGGCGTTGTAACGCTCACCACACCAAGCGGCACGGCGACAAGTGCGAGTTCGTTCACCTTCATTCCGGCTCCCGTTATCAGTGCTTTTGCTCCGGCAACGGCGAGTGTGGGCGATACGGTCAGCATCGCGGGAACGGGCTTCACAGGCGCAACGGCAGTCCGCTTCGGCGGTACGGCGGCATTGCGCTTTACGGTGGTCTCCGATACGGAAATTCAAGCAGTCGTCAATGCTGGCGCAACAGGCGCTATCACGGTTGTTTCGCCCAACGGCACCGGTACGCTTTCGGGCTTCACCTACCTTCCGCCTGCACCACGCATCACGTCCTTCACGCCTGCAACGGCGGCGGCAGGAACAAGTGTGGTGATTAACGGTAATTACTTCACGGGCGCAACTGCCGTCAACTTTGGCGGTATTGCAGCGACATCGTTTACGGTCAACTCCGCAACTCGCATCACGGCTGTTGTCGCTGCGGGAAGTGCATCGGGTGATGTAACAGTTACCTCGCCCAATGGCGTGGGAACGCTTGCCGGATTTACCTTCTTGGCAGCACCGCCTGCGATTGCGAGCTTCTCGCCGACGAGCGCTCCGGCGGGTGGAACGGTGCTTATTCGCGGAACGGGCTTTACGGGTGCTACCGCGGTGCGCTTCGGCGGTATTGCGGCATCGTCATTTACCCGCACAGGCGATACGCTCATTTCTGCACGAGTATCCGCTTCGGGTGCTTCGGGTGCTTCGGGTGCTTCGGGTGATGTGACCGTCGTGTCGGTAGCTGGCACAGGCACGTTATCTGGCTTTGTGTTTATTCCTGCACCAAGCATCAGCAGCTTCACGCCGACAAGCGCCGCACAGGGCGATACGGTAACGATTGCGGGTGCGAACTTCTTAGGCGCAAGCGCCGTCAGCTTTGGTGGTGCGGGTGCGAACATCGTAAGCGTAAACGCCACGCAGATAGTGGTGTTGGTGGGTGCAGGTGCCAGTGGCAGTCTCAGCCTGACCACACCGGGCGGTTCGGCAAGCAAAACAGGCTTTACCTATCTTCCGCCGGGACCACGCATCACGGGTTTCACGCCTGCAACGGCGACACCGGGCACGAGTGTGGTGATTTCGGGGAGCAGCTTTACGGGTGCAAGCAGTGTCAGCTTTGGCGGCATTGCAGCACAAAGTTTTGTGGTCAACTCCGCAACCCGTATCACGGCTGTTGTTCCCATGGCAGCACAATCGGGCGATGTGAGCGTGACAACACCTCTCGGCACGGCAAGTATGGCGGGCTTCACCTTCACGCCGATTCCGGCTCCGGTGATTACGAGCTTTACGCCCACGACCATGCCTAGCGGTTCGACCACAACGACCATGACCATCAACGGACGCAACTTCACGGGTGCGACGGCGGTGAGTGTGGGCGGGGTAGCAGTTCCGTTTACGATTGTATCGGCAACTCGCATTACGGCAGTGCTACGCGGAGCGATTGGTGGCGCGGTAAGCGTGACCACACCGGGCGGCACGGCGACGATGGCGGGCTTTGTGCTGACGAGTTTGTTTGATATGAAGTCCGATAATCTGACTTCAGCGAATGGTAATAGTAATAGCAGCAATACAGAAGAGTTGAACGTGGTAGCAGGTGTGAGCAATCTCGACGCGCCGCCGCTGACCGCGTTCCCGAATCCGGCAAGCGAAAGCGTCACCCTCACGGGCAGCGGTTTTGCTGAAGGACGATTGGTGAGCCTAACTCTTATCAATACTCTTGGTCAGACCGTGTTTACCGTGTCACAACAGCCCATTGGGGGCATTCTTCAAGCGAATGTGGATGTACGCCAAGTGCCGTCCGGTGCCTACACCGCAGTGCTCTCCGATGGTGTCGTCCAACGTGCTGTCCGATTTGTCAAGAGATAACAGTAAGCCTGCTAGGGCAAGCGTGCTAGAGCAAGCTAGAGTGCTCAAGCGCTGTTCCCCTTCTTTTGTGATTTGCCTACTCCCCGCGCGTCGGGATGCCAACACCAACGCCCGCCCTGAACATCCGTTCGGGCGGGCGTTTGGGTTTTCTGCTTCCCGTTCACTGTATGTTTCCATTCACCCCAAATTCCTGACGCTTCGCCCCAAAGGTTTTGTTCGGTGCTTTCGTTTTGTGTATTTTCAGGTCTCTCAACGATGAAATTTTCAACCATAAACGTACTTCTTTCAAAAGGTGGATGTATGCGCCGCACAACGACAACTTCTCTCAGCATACTGTGTGTGCTATCTTTCGCGCTTTTATTTGCGCCCGCTACCTTTGCTAGAACCCTTGCCCCGCCGCCCACAACATGGAATGGCTCATTTGACAACGATTGGGGAAATTCTTCCAATTGGTCTTCGGGTGTGCCGATTGGTGGAGAAGATGTGACTATTAGCGGCATTAGCAATCTCAACATCATCAACGTGCCGACCATTGCGCTGAATAGCTTGACCATTAACGCCTTGGCTCCGACATCATTACAAAGTGCCGGATTTGTATCAATTACACTGACCGGAGCGCTCACCGTTACAACATCGTTAGACGTAGGAAATCAACTGTCTATTATTGCAAATGGTGGTGGAAGTGTTGCTGTCGGTGCAACGGTAGGTTTTCCTGGCGGAGCGGGAAGCAACCTGACGAATAATGGTATCTTTATGGTGAACGGTACTATACAAATACAAGGATTTGCGGCTTCTCCGCCAGTTTCGGGGAATGATCTTGTTTATACTGCAGGTTCTTCTCTCGTTTACCAATACGCTGCGGGTGTCGGCGCTCCTAATACTGGTGCAGAACTGCCGACGCTGCCAAATGTGATGAACGGTAATTTGACGGTTGATGTGCCGACAGGGATATTTTACAAAATGAACGGTCATAAACGTATCACAGGCGCGTGTTCGTTCACACAAGGAAATTGGAATCTCAACGGAAACAATCTTCAACTTGATGGTGCCATTACCATTGCATGGATTAATCACTCTTTTATCGGCAGTGGGGCTTCCGGCATCACTATTGGTGGTTCTGGCGCTATTGTTGGATCAATGGGTTTTAACATAGGTTACAATCTGCAAAACCTAACGATGAATCGCACCGGAGAAACATTAAGACTGGTATCCGCATCGCCATTGAATATCGCGAATACTCTCAATTTGATTGCCGGAAATATAGATTGTGCACTCTATAACGTGATTCTCTATGTGCAAAACACATCGCCCACAGCCGTAACGGGCGGTGCAAGCGGCTCGTACGTGATTACCTCTCCCGGCTCAGGATTGCTGCGCCGCGCATTGCCAGCAGGACTCGCACCGAATGCTTACAAATTCCCTGTTGGTACTCCGTCAGGATATTTCCCATTCACGCTTCTTAACCCGAATGTCAGTACTCCGATTGACCTTGATGTTACCGCCACAGACGTTGCGCCATCTGCTTCTATTATTTCTTCACATTACCTTACAGTAAGTCAATTTGGTGGACCCGTTTCTCCTCTTGATGGACAGGTTTTGTTAGAGTCGCCCCTTGTACAGACGGGGAGCAATGTTGCGGCTTCCGTCGTTTCGCCTACGCCGCTTTCCGGTTATTCGCCATTGGCGAGTTCTTCTGTTATTCCCGGTGTATCTATCCAAACTTCTATTGTTGTTGCTAATATTGGCACTGCCGGTTCGTACTATTTTGCACTCGCCGGCGCTCCCACCCCGCCCTACGTCTGGGCAGGCGCACAGGGCGCAAACTGGCA
>JANYDO010000102.1 GCA_025363605.1 Candidatus Kapaibacterium sp. | reverse complement strand
CTTTCGTTGGTTGATGATTCTTGGTCGGATTTGATGCCAAGATAGGCATTTCACCCCACTTTTTTTCATCTTTACGATTCGCACTTACAAGTTGAATTCAAGACTCAATTAATCCCAAATCTCTGAGATACTGAAGTTGTTGCCTGATTTTATCGGTTATATGTTTATTCCCAGGATATATCTGTCGAAGCTGACTTTCAAATTCATTGACCTCATGCAAAGTGAATACTTGTGTGGGAATTGACTGAATACACAGAAATACTTCTAACTTCCAGCCCTTCAAGGAACTTGTAATCGGGTCAATAGGGGTCTCAATAATATCTAAATTTTCTTCGGGAGTTTCGATTGCAAATGAGGGTAACTTTGGAGCGACAGATTTTGGAATTTTTGCCAATATCGTTTTGACATTTTCCAAATGTAGCTTTTTGATTATCCCTGTCTTATCGCTTTGGGTAAGGGTCTTAAAATCCTCAACAATATCTCGAACAATCAAAGGCTCATCTAAGTAAATACCATACTCAAAATTTTTCAACATTCCGCCGTATGTCAAATTACCTGACGTAATAATTGCCTTCGCATCATCAAAAATGTAAACTTTAGAGTGCAGTTTCGGAAAACTCTTCACTACTCCATTATCTTCAATAATGCTCTCAAGTGCAGAAATATCAAGTGAACCAGAATGAATGTGCATCAACTTGAACGAAGTAATCAATTCAATTTTAGAAGAACTTGCCTTTGCACTAATCATTTCGGCACAAATATCATTCTTGACAAACGGAGAAGTGATTCTAATTGATTTCTTCGATTGTTGGACAAGATTGAGAAAATCTGCTTTCCATGGTGTTGTGAGAATTCTCATTATACGGCGATTAATGTGGCAATCTAGGGCTTAAAGTTTTGAATAATATTTGACATTTACTACATACTTTGGTTTACCAAAACTCTCCACCCCGCTTGAGAAGCAAGGTGGAGAGCTGCAAGCAAAAATTATTTACCCATTCTTCCCAAGCCAACAACTGACGTGAGTGCATACGGCACAATCCCACCATGCTTGCCAAGTATGTCACTTTGGAAGTATTTTCAGTGCCGGGCGTACGAATGTTACCTTCTACGGTTATGCACGGCTCGTTGTAGTGTCTGGCTCATTGCCTTCCTGCTCATGTAACTTTTTTTGCATATACTCTTTGAGTTGCAGAAAGGTCATATCTGCGGTTTCAAGACTGATCTGGTCGCGGATGTCGCGCATCATTTGAACTGCACTGAATGGGGCTGCTTCCATGGCAAATGTTTCGGTGTTATTCGTTTCCATAATGGATTAAATCCTTTGGGCTTCTGATTTCTAAAAGTGAGTAACCAAGCCGCAAATTGACGGAATTGTAGCCCTTGATTCGGTCAAGATTCACGATATGCTTGAAGTTCCAACTTGCCAATACATCCACTTTATGAATGCTTGCAAGCGCGATATGGCGACAATCCTCAATACTGGTCTTGCCAACAACATTTGCAGTAATATACGCTTCAGCGAGCATCATTGCTTCTTCGGTGAGTGTAATATGCTGAAACTTCTCCATCGAATACTTGGATAGATGTTCACGTACTTGCTTTGGTGCGCCCAGCAACTCTAATTCCAACAAATCCGATACAACAAAGATAACTTCATCATTCTCCAATCGCTCAAAGAGTTTCGTGGTTGCCTCTTTGAACTCCTTGTCAAAGTAACCACCAACAACGGAAGTATCAATGTAGATGCGTGATTTCATTATAGCAGTATGCCAGGTGATGAAAAAAAATAGCAAAATTTCTTGGGCTAACGAAACAAAGAAAAAATCAGTGGAAAAACAGTGCCGCATCGGAGGCGTGTACTGGGAGCAGGAAAATTCTCATTAGCAAGTGCTTTCATAACGTAAAGTTGATTATGGAGCCATTTCTAAAGGGAAATACAGTTCCTCGCCGACACATTCACGCAAGTACGCAAATACCGCACGAATACTGGCTTGCGTAAGGTGCGGATATGCCTCTAAAATCGCTGCTTCCGTCCAACCGTTTTCCAGCAGTTCTAAAATCAACTCCACAGAAATTCGTGTGCCTTTCAGCGTGGGTTTGCCCAGCAGTATTGTTGGGTCGGAGTGAATGTAGTTGCGCCAGTTGGTCATAGCGTCAATAAAAATATTGTGAGAAATTTAGCCCAACGACAAGGAGTAATAGGACTTTGATACCTGCGATAATTTACTCAAAATTTACTCTATTATTCAAACAACCGCTCAATTTCTTCGCGCAGCCTCATTTCCTGCCCTTTCGTCAGGCTGTGCTTCAATAAATCCATGTTCCCAAGCACGTCGCTGCAAAGAATCATCTCGTAGTTGAGCAGTCCGCGCTTCTGCGCCAAACTCAGCGTGGTCAGGCACGTGAGCGGGTAGAGGCGTTCGCGGGTGATGAGGTGCTGCAAGCCGTTATCCGTCGGATAATCCCAGCCAAGAAGCGTCATCCCTCTGCACCTGCCGAACTGTGCGGCATCGCCCGTGAAGCGAGTGTTCGAGACAAGCCATTGCTCGTAGTGCCGCTTTACGCCGTCTTGCTCTCGTTGGCGAAATGCTTCCGACGTATCCAGAAACCGTGAATAGACGTACAGCGCTGTTTTGACTTCGGTGCGGATGCCTTGCTTATTGTGAAATTTACACTCCGCAAAAATTTGATGTTCCGCCGTATGTGCCAGAACGTCTATTTCATGCTGCACACACGCTCCTTGCACGGTGATGCCCGTGCGAACATCATAGCCGCGCTTTTTCAGTAATTCACCAATGAGCCGCTCGAAAGGGTAGCCTGTCGGACCCAAGTCCATAAGCGCCCGCTTGATGCTGTACCGTGCCGCCGAGGGACGACTATACTTTTTGAGAAGCCCGAAGGCAAGACTGTGCAGCGCACTCGACTTGATACCGTGACGGATTTGGGATTCCATCGTGCTGAGAACAAGGTCAACGACTTCGTCCGTCGCGCCTGTGCGCAAGAGGGATTCACGAAGTTTGTGGCGTGAGAAATTTTCCGTTTCGCCGGAGGCTTTGGCAATGAGCATAGATGAAAGGTAAAAAGTGTCTTGGTTGCACAATATTCCGTAGCGCCGTAGTTACGGCACTTCGCCGATTGACTGCAAAAAATGATTGTAGAGTCGGCGGCTATACCACTACTTATTTGCTATCATTGCCTCCAAAAGTGGCTTTGCTTCGGTGATGATACCACGCTGCTTGGCATTGAGAAGCAGTGTCAGTGTTCCTGCAAGCGGCAAACCTTCTTCTTTGGCAATGCTGTAACCAAGCCGTTCATCAATCAACACCAAATCTGCACTCAGTGTCTTTGCCAAAGCGATTGTTTGAGACTCACCCAAGTCAAGGTCGCGTCTAAGCAGAGTCTCATAATCGGAGGCTTCAACGGCATGAATCCGAAAAATATCCTTGTCAATGCCGAATCCTCCCAAACGCATTTCTTCAGCAACAGCCTCCGCAATATGGATAGTGCCAAAAAGTGCCACCAAAATATCACTTCGCCCTATGCCCAGAAGCGACGAAAGTGGTGTAGTATTGGAGACAATAATCATGGCGCACGGCTTTCCAAGAGTTGCTCAACATAGTCCGCTTGAGCAATAAGTTCGTCCACTTCTTCGTTGGTAAAATCAAAAATCGGCTCTCCGCGCCGCGCAAGTTCCTCAATAAACGCCATACGACTGTATCCGGCAAGTTCCGCAGCTTTACCTAGACTCAACTTACTTTGACGATACAGCGCGAGCGCACCCGCAAAGAGCATCTGCCGAGCAAATTCCTCGCGGGTAAGCTTCAACGACAGTAGTAATGCGCTGTCTATGGGAATGGTGATAGTTGTAGTCATAGTCTTGATGGGAATGATAAGGAAATATGCTCTTTTACCGCGGAATCGTCGTGCTTACGCCCAGACGCACACCGTCGTAGCCCACTATCCAGTTCCGCCCGGGAATGTATGAGACAAGCGGCACATACGCCGTCAGCGAGACTTCATCCTTGAACATCCACAAAAGGCGGCTCTCCGGCGCAATATCCGCGAGATTAATGCTGAGGGAAATGCCGGAGTCGAAGTTGAAGCCACCAACAGAAAGTGCGCTAGAAATCCATGCGCCCGGCTTTAGGGCTTGTATCACGGG
>JANYDO010000076.1 GCA_025363605.1 Candidatus Kapaibacterium sp. | reverse complement strand
CCTTACGTCCTCTGGCGGCATCGGGGCAAATCAAGTGGGCAACTCACAGCGAAAAAGCTGCCATGTGGAAAGCGCTCTATAACGAACAGCCCAATTTTTATCCTTTCACCACCGGCGTTGATAAATGCTCCACGCCGCCCGCAGCCACACTCGCCGCACCAGCACTTCTCTCCCCGGTGGATAAAGCCGTCAATCAGCCGCTTTTCACGACCTTGCAATGGAGCGCCGTTCCCTCGGCAACACTCTACGATGTGCACGTTTCGGGCGATGCCGGCTTTTTTACAACTGTGCTGCGCGATTCGCTCATTTCGGCTTCGGTGACAAGCAAGACTATCGGCGAAATCTTTCCCGGCACAACAATTTATTGGCGTGTTCGCGCAAAGAACAGCACCAGCACGAGCGATTGGTCTTCGGGACGAAGTTTCACCTCGCAGCCGAAAACGGATGTTCAGATTCTTTCGTCCGACACTGCACCATTTTCCATTTCGCCGAATCCTTCTCAGGATGAAATACGTGTGCGCTTCACCCTTGCACGCGCAGAGCGCATAAAACTGAGCCTGTACAACGCACTAGGTCAGGAAGTAGCTTCATTCCTTGAGGCAGACACTCCCGCCGGAGAACATAATCTATCATTCCCGACAGACACTTTGCCACAAGGCGCATATTCGCTGCGTTTGGAGACAAGCACTCTACGCCAAACACGCATCGTTCATATTGTTCGGTAGGTTTTCTTGATTTTTCATGGACAAATTTTGATGATGTTCTTTTTAAGTTGATAAATGCAACAAGGCAGCATGCTGCCTTGTTTGTCAAACATAGCATCAACTGTGTTTGAACACTACCCAAATTTTCTATACCCAATAAGAAACACCCTTCCCTTTTTTGAGCAAATACTCACTTCTCCGTCAAAATCCGCCGTAAATGCCGAGCGCTCTGCAAACCGCATATTTCCGCGACACGCTCTGCTGTATATTCAGGATTATTGAGCAGAGTTTGTGCGGTCTCACGGCGGATAAGCGTGATGTAGTCATTAACAGTGATGCCGGTAGTTTGGCGAAAAATGCGCGTCAGATGGCGGACGCTCATCATGGCAATATCCGCCAGTGTTTCCAGTGTTGGCGCTGTACTCAGGTGTTCCACAATCCAGTCTTGTACTTTATGGATGCCGACGTGAACGTGATTGCGGTAATCCAGATAAACGCTTGTTTGTGTGTGCAGACTGCTGCGACGATGATATACGACCAGTTCCCGTGCCACATTATGCGCCAAAAGCGCACCATGACGCTCTTCCAAGATATGCAGCGCCAAATCAATGCCGGCGCTGATACCGGCACTTGTATAAATGCGTTCTTGCTGGGCAAAGAGAACATCGGGCTGAACAGATGCACGAGGGAATGTTTTTTGAAGCCGCTCTACAAGCCGCCAGTGCGTCGTGCAGCGTTTCCCATCCAGCAATCCCGCATACCCAAGCATAAATGCACCCGAACACACGCTACACACCCTTGCGCCTTTCGTATATGCAGCAGCAAGCCATTCATAAAAAGCACGATGACTTTCGATTGGCTCAGAATGAAGATATGTGGAATCTATGCCGGGTACAAACACATATTCGTTCTCGTCAATTTCCGTTTCTCCAAACCACGCGCTACCCGCAAAGCCAAGCCCTACCGAAGAAACCACCTCGCGCTCATATCGGCACCAGCGAATAGTATAGGGCTGTCCGTATGCGGCGGCTTCCTGAAAGACCTGCATCGGACCGGCAAGGTCAAGCAAATGAACGTGATGCGGTAAAACAAAGGTAATGCGGGGATTGTCCATGATTGAAGCAATAAAGCGGTTCGTTATTTTATTCTGCTGTCAATAATTGTTCAAAGAAAGCGCCAATATTATTTTTTCTATCAACAAAATGGAGTTCAAAAACCCAATGTCTTTTGTTGCCATTCTTGTCTAATTGCAGTATATCCTTATGATTATCGGGATGGACATCCAGACACAAATCATTAGGGTCATCGGGCTGCTCGTGTGGATATTTGCCTATAATGTGTCCGGCAATGGCGTTCCCAAATTCATAGCCATAGCGCTTTGCCAGCTCCGTAGCGTACTTGTAAAACTCAGCGCCTGTAAGTTTCGTTTGCTTGAAATACCACGCATTTCCTTCGCGCCAAGCTGCTTCCACGTCCTTCTTTATTTTTAGTTTGAAGGGATTGTTGCCTAAAACGTATGTTCTTCCTACGTCAGATTCCCAACCTTCAAAAATGGGATGAAAATCGAAAAACAGTATATCACCTTCTTTGATGACCAAGTCCGGCGGATTTGAACTATATGGCTGTAACGTGTTAGCACCTGTTCTGACAATTTTTTTGCCCCAATGATGTTCTACGCCAAACTCCTCTTTCGCAATTCGCACGATTTCATCGCAAAGTTGCTTTTCTGTTTTTCCGGGAACGATTAACCCTCTGTCTTCAATCGTTTTGAATAATTTTTTCGCTTTTTGCTCTGAAAGGAAAAGTTTTTGCATTGTTTCCTGTGCTCGGATAACAAGTGGAAAATGGCACATCAGTAAGAATACCAATGTGATGGTTGCTGAATAGTTTTTCATTTTCCTTGTCCTTCCAACAAAGCAATCACCGATGCGGTGTTGGCGATAGTCGCAAATTCATCGTGCAAATTTGCCAGCGATACCTCATGGATTTCTTCGGCGCTAAAACGGCGACCATCATAACTCACGCGGTCAAATGTCGCCGTAGCATCGGAAACAACCGTGGTCTGAAACCCTAGATTTGCCGACATTCGTGCGGTTGTCGAAACGCAATGGTTGGTGATGAGACCAACAATGACGACACTGCTAATATCTTTTGCTTCTAATTGCTGTTGCAAGTTCGTTCCGATAAATGCACTATTCACGCTTTTTTGAAGTACGGGTTCGTGTGGAAGAGGCGTGGCGACAGGTTTGAAAGCATTGCCTTCGTGCGAGCTGTGGAGCGGCGATGTGGGATGAACCGAACAGTGCTGCACGTGAAAAATCGGATATTCTTTCGCTCGCCATGCCGCGATAAGTTGAGCAATGGACTCTTCGGCATGAGGGTTATTGCGGTTGCCGCCCCAATAGGCTTCATTGTCAAATGCTTTTTGCACATCAATCACCAGCAGTGCGGGTTGCTGAGAGGGATTCATAGAATTTTTAGGGAAAAAGTGAACAAATACAGACAAATAATAAATTATTGAACTGCAATGTACTACTTGGTCTTGTGGCAATGAAAGCCAAAATAAGGACAATTTGGGACATTCAAACACACCACGACTTTCTTCGATAAATATGCTTAACCGTGTGCGATAACTTTGCGTGAGCGTATATTGATGTGCAATTTTCATACAATCGAAAAATATACTAGATTGTGCGCCAAGCGTGAACACAATGCCTTTCACGCTCAACGCATTTTTTTCACCTTTCGGACAACGACCATGAACGATATTCAGCAAATGCAGCAAGAAATTGTGCGCTATTTTCTTGCAGAAAAGTATGAGAGTTTGATTTTTGCGGGCATTGGTGTCGTAGCACTGTGCGCGTCGGTATGGCTCTGGATGAGCGAAAGCAGTTTTGCTGCAACGTTCAAGGCGATGTCCTATCCGCTTGTGGCAGTAGGGCTTATCCAAATCGTTGTGGGTGGAACGGTGTATCTGAAAAGTGATAAACAAATCGAGACCTTCTCAGCGCAGGTGCAATCTGCTCCGGCAACATACAAAGCAGAAGAATTGAAACGGATGGATGTGGTCAATAAAAATTTCACGCTCTACAAATGGATGGAAGTGGCACTGCTGCTTGCGGCGATAGCTACCACGTTTATTGTAGCGCGGAATAGCCCTTGGTATGCAGCCGCTATCGGACTTATCATCCAAGCGGCGCTGATGCTGGTGGCAGACCTTTTTGCCGAACATCGGGCGCATCATTACGTGGACTGCATTAACCGCCTTGTATCGTGAAGCGCCGTTCACTGCTCGCTCTTCTTTTCGTAACCGCATATTTTCTTGTTTATGCGGCAGACCTTTTTGCACGTGAATACGTCATCGGCTCGAAGACCTTCACGGAATCGGTAATTTTGGGCGAAATCCTCACACAGCGCTTGAACACGAGTTTTTCTGCAAAGCACATAGCACAGCTTGGCGGTACGCGGATTCTCTGGAACGCGCTTCAGAAGGGCGATATAGACGCTTATCCTGAATACACCGGCACGATTATCGCAGAAATTCTTGCCGGACAAGCCGTTCGGAATGATGAGGAAATGCGCATGGAACTGGCAAAGCGCGGTATCGGAATTTCTGCGCCGCTTGGCTTTGCAAATACCTACGCGCTCGGCATTACGCGCAAGACCGCACAAACACTTTCGTTACAGACTATTTCCGACCTCGCCCGTTATCCCGCTCTGCGTCTTGCCTTCAGCAACGAATTTATGGACAGGCACGACGGTTGGCGCGGCTTGCAAAAGGCGTATAATCTCCCACAAGAGGACGTGCACGGGCTGGAACATGATATTGCGTACAGGGCGCTTGCCGCCGCAACGATTGACCTCACCGAACTGTATTCCACCGATGCCGAAATTGCACTCGATTCGCTGCATATTCTCCGCGACGACCGCCACTATTTCCCTGATTACCGCGCCGTTATTCTCTATCGCCTTGATGTGCCTCCTGAAGCATTGCGCCTGCTGCTCTCGCTCGAAAACCGCATTGCGCAAGAAACCATGACCACGATGAACGCAAACGCAAAGCGCGACAAAACGCCGGAAAGCCGCATTGCAACTGCTTTTCTGAAAAACACTTTTGGTGCATATACTCTAGAATCTCCCGTTACAAAAAACCTCGCAGAGCGCATTGCAACAAGGACGCTGGAACATTTACAACTCGTGGCGGCATCACTTTTGGCAGCAATTCTCATAGCTATTCCGCTTGGCATTGTGGCGGCACGTTTTCCGCGTGTGGGCTTTGTGGCGCTTGGCGCGGCAGGCGTGATGCAAACGATTCCCTCGCTGGCGCTTTTGGTGCTGATGATACCGCTTCTCGGCATTGGCACAGTTCCGGCAATGGCAGCACTTTTTTTGTACAGTATTTTACCCATTCTGCGAGCAACAGTGACGGGCTTGGCGACCATCCCCGCAGCACTGATGGAATCGGCAGCAGTGCTTGGTTTACCGCCACGGGTGCGACTCTGGCGAATTGAGTTACCGCTTGCCTCGCCGGTGATTCTTTCCGGCATCAAGACAGCAGCAGTGCTGAACGTCGGCACGGCAACGCTCGGCGCTCTCATCGGAGCAGGCGGACACGGGCAACCGATTATGACAGGCATACGCCTCGCCGATACCGCACAAATACTGGAAGGAGCGCTTCCGGCGGCGGCGCTGGCGCTTGCCGTGCAGGGGTGCTTTGAACTCTTGGAAAAGTGGGCTGTGCCGAAGGGATTGCGGCGGAGATAAATCATAAAAAGCCTGCCGCAGCACTATTGCTGCGGCAGGCTTTTGGGCATCTTGCGTTGGAAGCAGCGTTACTTCTCAATCATCACACGCTGTACGGTTTGTTCGCCTTGCGCTGTCGTTAGCACGAGCAGATACATTCCCGCGATATGCTTCGTTAGGTTCACGCTGAGGGTGTGTTCGCCGGTGCCGAAATTCTGCGCCGTGTGGAGTGTTTCCAAGTGCTGTCCGCGAATGTCGTGCAGTGCAGCACTCACTGAGCGGGGGACGCTGAGGGAAAAACGCACGGTGACTTCATTCTGTGCGGGATTAGGCGCAATGGACTTTGCCGTGAGCGCACCCGCACACGAGCGCCATGTCTCCAAAAACGGCTTGCCTGCTATCACGCGCTCCAGTTCTTCACGCTCTTCGCGGTTCGGAATCTCGCAGAGCGACGAGTATTTCTGCGCCGCAGCAAGCTCGCGCTCAAGCGGGATACGGTAGCGGTCGGGGAGAGCGGCGATGACTTCGGGAGTGTTCCGATACCAGAGGACAACGTAGCCGCCCCAATTTTCTGGCTTGAGAGCAACTGATTTATTTTTGCGAACATCAAAACCGAGTGCAATAGTGTTGCTGAGGTTTCGTGTTAGAGAATCCAGACGAGGGCTAGTCATACGCTTGCGCATGATGCCATCTTTACTGTGACTTGAGGTGACAAGAAATGGCGTTTCCTTAATAGGGTTTTCAAATACCATTTCCTTTGGTACTTGATCTTTGACTGCAACCGTTGTAAGCACCTCGCTGTAAGCGACTTCAACTACAGAACCGATAGTTTTCTTTTCTTCAGAATTCGTCACTTCGATTTTTTCACCGACTTGTATGGACTTCACAAAAGTATCATTGACGAATAATCCAAAGCGTTGCGCCTCAAGCGGTGTTAGCTCTAAGAAATGTATTCCTGTCGTGTTGAGTGGCGTTCCTACGGGTTCATCAGGCTTGGCGTGATGTTGTTTTTTGTCTGATGGCAATGGCGCAACAAGCGCACTCGGTAGATTTTGTAAAGATGCCTGCGTAGGTGCGGTTTGCGCGGACGCATTATACGAAGTTGAAGTGCGTTCTGGTTGTGGAAGAGGACTGTTTGCAGAAGGCTTCCAAACAAGTGTCATAAAAAGCGCTGCCGATGCAAAGACGGCTGCAACTACTGATGAAATAAGCATAGTTTTTGTCGTAAAAAATCGTTGGGGAAAGCCCACGCTTCGGGAAGCCTTCTGTGGTGCGTTCGTGCGTGCGGCTTCTGTGCGAACGATGTTCCGGATTTCATCGTCGGTAAGAAGCGATTCGCGCTCGCGCAATGCACCGAAGAGTGCTTCAAGGCGTGTGTTGTTGTCGGATTGAGGGTTGTGATTGGCTGACATAGTGGTACATCGAAAAAGTATTCTAAAAAATAACGGGGAGAGCAATGGTCGTTTGTTGTTAGCGTTCCGTGAGGCTATGCCGGAGTTTTTCGCGTCCGCGCACCACGCGCTGCTTGACGGCAGAAAGCCCATCACCTTGCAGTTCTGCGATTTCGTGCAACGCATAGCCCATCACGTCTGCCAGCACGATTGCTTCGCGCTGCTTGAGCGGTAGCGTCTCCAGCGCATCGTAGAGCAGCTGCACATCGGTTGCGCTGTCGGGGGCAGAGTTGGCATTCTCTTCGGCAGGAATGTCGGCAAAAGGGTCGTCGTTGTGTGCGTTGTCGGTATCATCAGCAAAAAAGCGTGTGCTGCGTTTCAAAAAGCCGCGAAAGCGCTCTCGCCGTTCTCTGCGATAGACCAAGCGCCGCGCGATGGTCATTATCCACGAAAGAAATGCCGTTTCGCTGGAAAGCGTACCGAACTGTTCGTAGGCAATCGCAATCGTTTCGCTCATCACGTCGCGTGCCTCGTCGGTGTCGCACTCCAAGCCCGAAATGAAGCGGGAAAGCGAGAGTTTGGCAGGAAGCAGCAATGCCAAAAAACGCTCGTCGCGGTCGCTTGCAGCAGCAAGAGACAACTGCTCGTTATGCTCCTGCAATCTGTTCTTGTTGACATCATGTTCAGTTGCTGAACGAGTATTCATGCGGTTCGTGGAAGTGAGCATTTGCGCTCGTTGGGTTATCGTCTGTTCCATGCGGCTTTGTGTGCGTTGCAGATGAAAATATGCTTTCTACACGGGAAGAGCCACAGCGTGAGCGAAAAGTTACATCGGTTTTCCCAAAAACCAAAAGCCGCTTCAGAACATTCGTTCTAAAGCGGCTCTCTTAGTTCGGCGGTTACTGTGTTAAGCTCGAATCAAAAATTACTGTGCGTCTTTGTCCTGCACCGCAGAACGGAGCGCCGGAACGCCTTCCAAACCGCCAGTGAAGCCTCCGGCGGGTAACGTATCTTGCTCTTCTTGGAGTTTTTCTTCTTCGGACTTCATTCGGAAAATGCGACGGAAGAATGCAGGAACGCTTGTGCGCCAGTGGTCGAACTTGATATAGACAACCGGCACAAGTACCAACGTCAGGAACATCGAACTTGTCAAGCCACCAATAAGCGCCCAGCCCAAGCCCGATTTCCACTCGCCGCCCGCGCCACCGCCGACAGCGATGGGGAGCATACCGACAATCATCGCTACGGTCGTCATGACAATCGGACGCAAGCGTAATTGTCCTGCTTCCAAGAGCGCATCATAGCTGGATAGTCCCTGCTCTTCTTTCACTTGGTTTGTTCTATCCACAATCAAAATTGCGTTCTTCGTCACCAAACCGATGAGCATAATCATACCCAACATGGTGAAAATGCCCAGCGCTTTGCCGGTAAGCGCTAGTGCGAGCAGTGCGCCCACGATAGCCACCGGAACCGAGAACATGACCACAAACGGATACACGTAGGAATCATACAGCGCGACCATCACAAAATAAACAAACAAAATTGCCACACCAATCGCCAAGCCCATGCTGCTGAACGATTCTTCTTGATTCTTTTGGTTGCCGGTGAAGGCGGTCGTAATAGTTGGCGGTACTTTGCCCTTCATCGCTTCGCGAATTTCGTTCACGAGCGTTCCCGACGGACGACCGATAGCTTGCGAATAGAGCACAATAGAGCTATTGCGGTTCTCGCGCTGAAGTTGCGTCGGACCAACAGCTTGATAGATGTTGGCAAATTGTTGCAATTCCACTACTTGCCCACGCTGATTGACGAAGGTAAGCGAACCCAAATTTTCAGGCTTAGAACGGTCAAAGGCATCAAGGGAAATCAAAATGGAATACTCGGTATTACCTTGACGGAATTTTGTATCGTCATCGCCCGCCAAAGCCACGCGGAGTGCCGCTCCTACGTCATTGATGGTTAGACCGAAGGTTGCCATTTTTTCGCGGTTCACTTCGATGCGGGTTTCCGGCTTGCCGTCTTCTGCCGAAAGGCGCACGTCTGCCGTACCGGGTACTTCATTCACAATATCGCGTATTTGCTTGGCTGCTTTGGCGACTTCATCGAAATTCGTGCCGCTAATCACCATCTGGATAGGAGCTTCATTGGCTCCCCCGAATATACCAATGGGGCTTGCCCGAACTTTTACGCCCGGGATACCACTGGTGTTCTTTTTGATGTCAAACATCACATCGTCGGTGGAGCGCACACGCGATTCTCTGGGGAAGAGCGTTACGTTAATTTCGGCAGTGTTATTAGCAAAAACACCGATAAAACCGGAGTTCGCAGCACCGACATTCACAAATGTTCGCTGTACTTCGGGCATTTTGGCGACGATTTTTTCCACGATGAGCGTTGTTTGGTTGGTTTGCTCAAAGGTTGCGCCCGGCGGAAGTTCGATTTGGATAGCAAATTCACCGCGGTCAGCCTGCGTGATAAATTCCGCGCCGATAAAGCCAAGCGGAATCAGCGCAATAGAGGCAACGAGCATGGCAACTACTATCAAAATGGTGGTTTTGCGGTGATGCAATGCCCATTCCAAGATGCCTTTATACTGAAGCGTAATCCAATCAAACACGCCTTCAAACCACAGTGCAAAGCGCCCCATAAGCGTATCGCCGCTTAAATGCTCGTGTCTCGCAAAGCGCGATGCAAGCACGGGCGTAACGGTGAAGGAAACAATCAAGCTAAAGAGCGTAGAGATAGCAACCACAACGGCAAACTCGCGCAAGATATTGCCCACAATGCCCGGCAATAAGGCAAGCGGTACAAACACTACCACGTCCACCATCGTAATCGAAAGCGCAGCGAAGCCGATTTCGTTTCGACCTTCCAGTGCGGCTTGGCGCTTGTGCTTGCCCATTTCCAAGTGACGATAAATATTCTCCAAGACCACAATTGAGTCGTCCACGAGAATACCAATCACGAGCGACATGGCGAGCAGGGTCATCAAATTCAGCGAAAAGCCAAACGCCCACATTCCCGCAACCGTGGAAATAAGCGAGGTCGGGATGGCGACCATGACGATAAGCGAGGAGCGAAGCGAGTGCAGGAAAAGCATCATTACAAATGCCACAAGAAAGACCGCAATGAGCAAATCGTGCTTCACAGCGTCCGCCGCATCAATGGTAAAGAGTGAGCCGTCCTGAGAAATAGTAAACTTTAAGCCGTTTTTCTTGGCAAAATCTTGCTCAATAGACGCAATTTCTTTGCGCACAAGTTTGCTCACCTCGACTGAGTTTGCATCACCTTGTTTATTTACCAGCACACCGATAGAAGCAATACCGCTTACACGGCTGATACTCACTGCCTCTTTCGCGCCGTCTTGGATTTCTGCCACATCGCCGAGCCGAATTTCGCCGCCCGTGCGGGAGCGTCCAAGAACGATAGCACGAATTTCATCAAGCGACTGAAATTTACCCGCAAGGCGCACGACATATTGTGATTGTGCGCCTTTGACTTTACCTGTCGGGAAGTCAAGATTGGAAGCCTTGATAGTGCCGGCTATTTGCGGAATAGAAAGCCCGAATGACTTGATTTTATCGGCATCAAGATTGATTTTGATTTGGCGTTCTTCGCCGCCTACGAGCGTGATTTGAGCTACGCCGGAGAGCTTCGAGAAACGCGGTTGAATCTGGTCTTTCATAAATTGATAGAACTCGCGGTTCGGCATATTCGATGTCGCGCCCATGCGGATAACGGGAATCTCGTCCAACGCCACCCGTGCTACAATCGGAGCGCGAGCATCTTTGGGCAAGCCATTTTGCGCTTGGTTCACCTTGCGCTGCGCTTCTTGAAGTGAGAAGTCAAGATTAGCAGACTGCGCCAATTCTATCACCACCGTCGAGCGTCCTTCGCTTGATGTGGAGCGGATAGCAGACACTTTGTCCATACCGGAAACGGCATCCTCAATCACCTTTGAAACATTTGTTTCGACCTCGGTAGGACTTGCTCCCGGATAGATAGTGGTAATAACGACTACCGGCGGGCTTATTTTCGGTAAAAGGTCGTATTTGAGCTGGCTGTAGCCCATGATGCCTAAAACGCCGAATATCGAAAAGAAGACCACGACAAGCGTGGGGCGTTTTATGGCGAGTTCTGTCATTGTCATAACAAATATGAAATGTTAAGTTTTGAATGTTGAGTTTTGACGCGGTAAGGCTTGCTCAAATAAAGTGTTACTGAAAAACTCACAGGCAAGAATGCCTGTGCTACCAAGAAAAATATGTTCTCGAACCTGTCCTAGAAAGTTCATTATTTTACAATACTCACTGTTGCGCCGTCTTTGAGATTGTTTTGTCCATTGACCACAATCATTTCGCCATTTTTCAAGCCCTGCAAAATCGCCAAATTGCCACCTGCTTCGGCACTAACGGTAATGGTGCGCAAACGTGCGGTGTTGCCGTTTTCGACCACATAGACGTGTGCATCTTTCACGCTACCGACAAGTGCATCGCGCGGGATGGACAAGTATTGCTCATGCTTCACCGATGTAAAGGCTGCACGGGCGAACATACCAGAGCGCAAAGGATTGGTGCGGCTGTTCGGCAAGCCAATTTCAACGGGATAGGTATGCGCTTCGTCACCTTTGACCGAAATGTTATTGATACGTCCTTCAAAGACGGTATTAGGATAGACTTCGGTGGTGATTTTTACTTTGTCGCCTGTGTGGAGCTTGAATACGTCAGATTCGGCAACATTAACTTTTACTTTGAGCGTGGAAATGTCCACAATCGTTGCGACGGGCGTACCGACGTTAATTTGTGCGCCCATGTCCACCGGACGAGCGGTTACTTGTCCAGAAATCGGAGCCGTGACGCGCGTGTCCTTGAGCTGGCGGCGAGCGGTGATAAGCTGTGCCTCAGCAGATTTCAAGCCCAATTTTGCTGCGTCCAATTGCGATTCGGTAACAGCTTTTTCCTTCAAGAGCGCTTCTGTGCGGTCGAAGTCGGCTTTGGATTTGTCGTAGTTTGCTTGTGCCGAGAGCAGCGTAGCTTGACGAAGTTCGTCATCTACGCTCACCAGAGAATGACCTGCGCTGACATTATCGCCAATCTTGACGTTGACCGATTTGATGCGCCCTGTGGTCTCCGAGATGACGGTTACGTCATTATTAGCAGCGATAGTGCCGACCAATGACAATTCTTGCTCAAGCTGGCTCTGCTGCACGGGTTGTACCGTGACGGGAAGCGTGGTTGAGAGCTCGCTTTGTTCCGCTTTTGCTTTGCTTTTGGCTTTGTTGTTCATAAGCGTCATGACAATTAAGCCGAGCACTACGACTGTTACGGCAGTGCCAATAATTTTGCCCTTCATGGTAATTCCTTGCGATAAAATGAAATGTAAAAATGTATTTTCGTTTATTTACCCGATACTATCGGTGAGTCACCAATGCTTTTCAGCAATCGTGCTTGCGAGATTTCATAGTCAACGACGGATGAGATGTAATTTACTTTTGCTTGCAATTGAAATGTTTCCGCATCGGTCAAGTCGGACGTGAGTGCGAGACCTTTTTTGAATTTTTCGTTGGTAATGCGGTAGTTTTCGTTTGCCTGCTCTACACCTTCTTGCGCAACAGCGACTTTCTCGCGGGCTTGCTGAAGCGTGAAATAATTTTGCGTCACCTCAAGTTTGATGCCGTCTTTGAGCATCGAAAGTGCGTCTTCTGCTTGTGCGACTTGCGCTTCTGCTTGCGCTACTTGATAGCCCGTAGTGTTCCAGTTCCAAACCGTCCACGAAAGCTGGGCTGCAAGCTGCCATGAGAAGTTAAATTCCGCAGGGCGACCAGTAAAACGCTGGTTAGGATTTGCTTCCAGTGCGCTGCCGGAAAGAGCAACTGTCGGTAAGAAACCGCCCCGTGCAGCACGAACACCTTCTTCGCCTGCTTTAATGCGGAGTTGTGTACCGCTTACTTCGGCACGAGCATCCAGAGCGCGTTGGAGGGCTTTTTCATAGTCGGGAACGTTAGTCGGCTTGTACTCAATGGTGGACGCAAGCTCGATTTCCGTGCCGAGTGGCAAACCCAGCGTGTTATTGAGGGTTAGCGCTGCCAATCGTGCGGCATTGTCGGCATCAATTTTAGAAATTCTTGCGTTGGAAAGTTGCAATTGTAGGCGCAAAACGTCGTTGATGGTAAGAAGTCCGTTTTTGAGCAAGTTCTGCGCATCGCCAAGACGCGCCGTTACTTGGTCAATCGTCTCTGCGGTCAGCGTTTGCAACTGACGCACTTTGTGGAGTGACCAATACGCATTTTTAATCGAAAACTCTGTTTCAATGCGGTCTTTCACTAAATCCTGCGAAGCGGCTTGGGCATTATATTCGGCAGCAGCTTTTTGTGCTTCCAGTCGAAAACCGGTGAAAACGGGATAGGTAACGTTTGCTTGGACAGAATAGTTATCAAGAACGATAGGAAATGCAGGTGCCGGGTACGTTCCTTCGGGTAGAGGCGTGGGAGTCGTCGCCTGTTTAATTGCGAAGAAGACTTTTTGAACAGTTGGATCCATAGCAACCGAAGGTGTTACCTTCGTGAAATCGAAGAAAGAAGAAGCGTCAAGGCTGAATCGAAATTGCTTATCCGCCGGAATATCACTCAAACGGGCATAGCTGGCGGAAACACCGAGCGACGGCAGCATGGCAGCACCGGACTCACCAACTTTTGCTTCGGCTGCCATGACTTTCATTTGGGAAGTGTGGAGCGTTTTGCTGTATCCCATACCTATTTTGACGGCTTCGTCCAGTGTGAGGCGAAGTTTGTTGGTGCCGGACTTTGTAGCAGCAGATGTCTCGGTTGTCTGTTGTGCGCGCGCGGGTGTACTATTCAGCAATGTTGCGGCGGAAGCAAGTATGCTCATCCCGACAAGTGCGAAAGAATTAATAAAGCGGTTCATGAGTTTCAAAATGATAAAAAGGTAAAAGATATGTTGCGGTATTGCAATCTGCTATTGGCAGAATGAACAAGAAAAATTATGCTCGTGAGGCGTTGTAACCATTGGACTAAACGGTAAAATGTGTTTGCGAAGCGTTAGTGCTATTATCAATGGAATCGCCTAAGTTGAGTGCGCGGAAGCGTCCTCCAAGTTCACGTCCTTTCGGCGTTAAAACACCTGCAAAGAGAATAGTCATCAGCATATCAAAGATTTGCTTTGCAGTCATCGCAAGTTCGTTTCCCATACGCGGGTGCATGATATTCTCGACGCAGTGCAGATACATAAGCGTAAAAAGGTCATAATTCACGTCGTCACGCAAGATTCCACGCCGCTTTGCTTCCTTGCAAATAGTAGTGACAGAGATAAGGATATTATGCCGTCGGCTCTCCATAAACTCCTGCCATACGTGCGGATATGCTCGCTCAATGTCCTTCATAAAGGGAGAGCGCCACATGGTAGCAACGCGCTCCGAAAGGCTTTCTATTGTCAAAGAGACGCGCTGCAAGAAGTCGTCGTCGTCCTTCGCAGATGGCAGCCCGTCCATAAATGTTTTCATAAAGTTGTGTATCTCGCATTGGGAAGCATCAATAACGCAATGCAATACTTCGTCTTTGCTTGTGAAATGCTTGTAGAGCGTTTTTTTGCTCATTGCCAGACGTTCCGCAATTTCTTCCATTTTGACGCGCGATGGACCAAACTCCATGAAGAGTTCTCCGGCAGCGTGGAGGATTTTTGTACGAGCTACATTATCGGCTTTGGGTTCGTCATGGATATTTTCCTGTACGCTGTCATGCGCTATGCCGATAGTGTTCATGGGCTGTTCGTGTGTTTCGGTTCGTTCCACTGTTGAGTTATCAAAAAAGTGATACGCGAAGGAAAATAAAAAGTTTCACTATGGAAACTTGTTTCGTTTTTTAGGTTTCCAAAATTATCGAAATATTTTTGATGTCGCAAGGAAAATATTCACTACGGAAACTTATTTCGTTTTTTGAGTTTCCAAAAAAATTATTAAAATATTCTTGCTGTCGCAAGTAAAATGCGCCTTATATTTGTAACCGTAGATTCTACGCCACTTCACAGCAAAATAGTACAACCTTTCATTCTTGTCATTCTTGCAATGATTCAAACAGACTTCCCCGACATCAAACTCTTCCGACGCGGCAAAGTACGCGATGTGTACGATCTTGGCTCAACGCTTCTGATGGTCGCCACAGACCGTATCTCTGCCTTCGATGTCATCATGGCGCAACCGATTCCGAAAAAGGGCGAAATACTGACCTCCGTATCGCTCTTTTGGTTTGAGCATATGCGCCATATCGTGCGGAATCACCTTATCTCAAGCAATGTTGACGACTATCCTGCGGAGTGCCGAAACTATGCTTCCGCATTGCGTGGGCGCTCAATGCTGGTCGAAAAAACTGCGCCATTAGCGATAGAATGTGTTGTGCGAGGCTATGTCGCCGGATCGGGCTGGAAAGAGTACAAAGAATCAGAGACCATTTGCGGCATCAAGCTGCCAAGCGGCTTGAAAGAATCGTCGCGTTTGGCAGAACCAATTTTTACCCCCGCCACGAAAGCGGAAACCGGGCATGACGAAAACATTTCATTTGAAGAAGCAGCAAAGATTGTTGGACAAGAAACCGCCGTAGCGGTGCGGGATTTGAGTATTCGGCTTTATACCTTTGCATCGGAGTACGCAGCAAAGCGGGGAATTATTCTGGCGGACACGAAATTTGAGTTTGGCGTGGACAGCACGGGCAGCATTATTCTCATTGACGAAGCACTCACGCCCGATTCCTCACGCTTTTGGCTTGCCGAAGAATGGCAACCGGACAAACCGCAAATGAATTTCGACAAGCAGGTTTTGCGGGATTATCTCGAAACGCTGGATTGGGATAAGCAATATCCGCCGCCGCATCTACCGCAAGACATTTTGGACAAAACAGCGGCAAAATACCGCGAGGCATTGGAGCGCCTGACGGCGTAAGAAGAGTTTATCCCAAGGGTTGCTAAAAAAAACAAAGTGTCAAAATTTTGGTGGCACAGACATTCTTGTCTGTGAGGTTTGAAGCGGTGTTACAGCACTACACAGACAGGAATGCCTGTGCTGCTAAGAGTAAACTTTTGTCGTGTACCCATGCCTAAGAAACTTATTCTTCGTCGCGGTCGTTGTCTTTCTCGGGGTCGAAGGGTTGCTCGTCTTCTCCGTTATGAATGGAGCGAATGAGTTTTGCTTCCACGAGAAAAATGACATTTTCGCAAATATTGGTGGCTTGGTCTGCCATACGCTCCAGATTGCGCAGCACCATCAGCATCCCGACAGCGGGGTCAATGACGGATGCGTCGCGCTTCATAAGCGACACCGTATCGTCAAAAATTTCTTTTGTCAGCGTATCAATGTGGTTGTCCGTGCGCATGATTTGGTAGGCAAGTGCAGGGTCGTTATTGACAAAAGCATCCAAGCTACCTTTGACCATTGTGTGTACGCCTTGTGTGAGCCGCTCCAGATGGACGGTGTCGGCAATCCTCGGCAGACTTGGCTGCTCAATAAGGTTACGCGCTACATTGAAGGCTAAATCCCCGATGCGCTCTAATTCGTTGTTAATTTTGAGTGCCGCCAAGAGCAAGCGCAAATCACTTGCCACTGGCTGATGCAGTGCAAAAATCTTCTGGCACTGCTTGTCAATTTTCATGTCAAGTTTGTCCACCTTATCGTCGCGCTCCATCACCAAACGTGCTACCTGCTCATCTCCCTTTAGCACGGCGCGAAACGAAAATTCTACCTGCTCCTCCACGATACTACCCATGCGGATAAGCCGTGTGCGGAGTTTGTCTAAGCTGTCTTCAAAGGAACGGTGCATGATTGCTGAGAATAACGATTGAACAATGACGAACAAAAGAGAAGTAATTGGATATGACTTTTACAAAAGGCTTTTTATATGCACAGACAAGAGTGTCTGTTCCACTAAAACCAAAGAATATGTCCTCGTAGCGCAGACACTCTTGTCTGCGTCTTCTGTAAAAGTTCTATGCAAAAGTTCTATAAATAAGAATTAGTCACATATATTTAACCAAAACGTCCGGTGACGTAATCTTCAGTCTCTTTTTTGCTGGGATTCGTGAATATTTTACGAGTTTTATCGTACTCTACCAAATGCCCCATGTAAAAGAAGGCAGTGTATTCGCTTACACGGGCAGCTTGTTGCATATTATGCGTGACGATGACGATAGTGTATTTCTTTTTCAATTCCAAAATAAGTTCTTCGACCTTTGCCGTCGAAATCGGGTCAAGTGCCGAACACGGTTCGTCCATGAGCAGAATAGACGGATTTACCGCCACTGCTCGTGCTATACACAAGCGCTGCTGCTGCCCGCCGGACAAACCCATTGCCGATGCGTCGAGGCGGTCTTTTACCTCGTTGAAAAGCGCTGCATTGATAAGGCTTTCTTCCACAATTCTGTCCAATTCGGCGCGGTCGGTGATACCGTTTAAGCGTGGTCCGAAGGCAACATTGTCATACACAGACTTCGGGAAGGGCGTAGATTTCTGAAAAACCATCCCAACGCGCTTGCGAAGCTCAACCACATCCACACTTTTATCATAGATATTCACATCGTCAATCGAGAGATTACCCGTCACGCGGGCAGTCGGCACAAGGTCGTTCATGCGATTGATACTCCGCAAGAACGTAGATTTGCCGCAGCCGGACGGTCCGATAAAAGCAGTAACTTCACGCTCTAAAAGGGAAAGAGAGATATGGTGAAGTGCCTGTTTTGCGCCATAATAGACGGATAAATCTTTTGCCTCAATTTTGGTTTCGGCGATTTTTTTGCTCATAGTAAAATGTCGTTTTAACGAAATTGTTTGCTTCTGATGCGGGAGCGAATAAACGTCGCCGCAAAATTCAATGTAAAGGTAAGCATAAGCAACACCAGCGTCGTTGCGTATTGCAAGGGCAGCGTTTTGTCAACGTCCGGCGACTGCGTAGAAAGTACGAACAGGTGATAGCCCAAGTGCATAAATTGGCTCGAAATCCCGTCGGGCAACTGCGGCAACGAATAGACCACACCCGTAAAAAGTATCGGTGCGACTTCGCCGGCGCTGCGCCCGATTGCTAAAATTGAGCCGGTCAAAATACCCGTTGTGGAATTGGGGAGGACAATTTTCCAAATCGTCTGCCACCGCGTTGCGCCAAGCGCAAGGCTACCTTCGCGCATTTCGCGGGGAACATTTTTGAGCGCTTCCTCGACCGATACAATCACCACCGGCAATGTAAGCGCCGCAAGCGTCGCCGAAGCCCAGAGTAGTGCGGGTTTCGCCCATATCGCTTCAGTATTGCCAAATGTTTTGTCCAGCCCAGCACCGAGAAATTGCACAAAAAATCCCAAACCAAAAAGTCCAAAAACGATAGACGGTACGCCCGCCAAGGTATTGACAGCAAAGCGAATCACGCGCGGCATCACGGCTCCGGCGCTTGTGTATTCGTTCAGGTAAATGGCAGTAATCGTGCCAATCGGAACGCCTAAAATGGACATCACCAGCACAAGCAGCGTCGTGCCGTATATCGCTGGGAATATACCGCCCTCGGTGTTATTGTTGCGTGGAGCCTCCGAAAGCAGTTGCCACGTAATATTCGGCAAGCCTTTGACGAGAAACGTTCCCATCGTGCTGAAGACCAGTCCGGCAATAGCAATTACCGCGACTGTAGCCACACCGACAGCAAAAATTCCTATGAGGCGTTTTATGGACATGATTGAGAAGAAAGTGTTGAATTGTGAGTGCTGAGTTTTGATTTTTTTACTTTATGGAGGCTTCTTCTCCATTCAAAATTCAAAACTCAAAATTTCGACCATACTACCCGCCTTGTAGCTTCTTTGCAAGGCGTTCTTTGATAAAAAGTTCCGTGACAGCGTTCAGCGTGAAGGAAACAACAAAAAGCAGAACGCCAAGGAAGAATAAGATGCTGTAATGCGCCGAACCCCATATTACTTCGCCCATTTCTGCTCCGATGGTGGCGGAGAACGTGCGCACGGGGTCGCCGATGGACGCAGAGACCATAGCAGCGTTGCCGGTTGCCATCAGTGCAATCATCGTTTCGCCGAATGCTCGCCCGATACCCAAAAGCACAGCCGCAAACACACCCGGAAAAGCAGCAGGCAGCATGACTTTGTAGGCGCTTTCCCACTGCGTTGCGCCCATAGCAAGCGAGGCTTCGAGAAGGGATTTCGGTACGGCGGAAAGCGCGTCTTCGGTGATGGTGAACACAATCGGAATAACGGCGATGGCAAGACCAATGCCGCCAACAAAGGCATTAAGACGATATTGAAAACCAAACAGGCTTTGCAGCGCCGAACCGACATAGAGCAAGCAGAAAAAACCAATCACCACTGACGGGAAACCCGCCAAAATCTCAACCATCGGCTTCATAATTTCTCGCAATCGGCGCGGGGCGAAAAATGCCGCATAGAGCGCAGCCAAGATACCAAGCGGTGCACCGATGAAGATTGCCACAAATGTTGTTTTTGCCGTACCGATGACAAGTGGCATAATGCCAAACTTCGGCATGGTGGAAACAGGCTGCCAAATTGTACCGAGAATGTTCGACAGCGTTATGTGGTCGCCTTCGTCAGGCTCTTTTGTGGTTGTCGTATTCGCAGTGATGGTAACAGGCACGCTTACATCGAGGTTATAGACCTCCGGTGTAAATTCTTCAGGTGCTTGCTGTTCGCTCAAGATAACATCAGGGTTATAGACTTCAGGCTTGAGCGTCCTATCCCCTGCGGCGGAGGATGTTGTCGCACCGTGAGCTGTTTTTGGCTGCGAGAACGCGCCCGTAAGAAGAGGCAGAGCCTCACGCAACACAAAGAGCAGAATAAGAAAAATGAGTACAACCGCAACGCCTCCGATAATCCGAATGCCGCGCTCAATAATACGCTCTCCGATATTATTCGTTTTGCGGATAAAAGAGTGTTGCTCTGGCGAAGCAGGTGTTGTCGCTTGTTCCATAGTGTTTGGTGCGGTGATGGCTTGGAAGTAATACTAACGCAATATCGGGAATTAGAATTTTTTTGTCGGCAAGTATCCTACTTCACTCACGACTGCTTGACCGCTCTTGCTTATCACCCAATCAATAAATTCTTTTGTGAGACCAGTCGGGCGCTCTTTGAGATAGAAATAGAGCAAGCGCGAAACCGGGTAATTGCCCGTTAAAATCTCTTCTTCATTGGGAAGCACGTAACGACTACTTTCGTTGAATGCCAGTGCAGCAGGGCGCACACCGCTTGCGTAGGCTATGCCGCCGAAGCCGATAGCATTGGGGTCTTTCGCAACAGCGTTTACAAGCGCACCTGTGCCGACCATATGTTGCGTTTGCGGGGCGAAGTCTTGCTTCTGCAGCACGTGTTCTTTGAAAAATTCGTATGTGCCGGAGTTGTTCTCGCGGCTATAGAGTACTATTTTCGCGTCATTGCCGCCGAGTTCTTTCCAGTTAAGAATCTCGCCTGTGTAAATGCGCTTTACTTGACCAATCGTGAGGTTCTGCACGGGATTGTTGGTGTTCAGGTACACAGCGATTCCGTCCCGCGCCACGCGCACTTCCAAGCCGTTGTACTTATATTTTTCGCGGATTTGCTTGATTTCGCTTGATTTCATTGGACGCGACGACGAGCAAATATCAGTCGTACCGTTGATAAGCGCTGAAATACCTGTGCCGGAGCCGCCTCCTGTTACTTGAAATTGGACATTTCCTTTGCCCGGAAACATCTCCGTCCAGCGCTGCACAAGAATAACCATTGTGTCAGAGCCTTTGATGGTCAGAACAGGCTTGCGGGCGTTGTCTTGCGCTGTGAGACGTGAAAACGTGAGCATCCCGAACAGCAGAAACCACAAGGGGCTACTCTGCAAGCGATTGAGACGTTGAAGCATGATATTGTAAGTGTAGTTGAGTCCGAAATTTGGTGCATCGGCTAGATTTTTCATGAAAGTCGAGCCAATTTATCACTTTTACTCGTTTTTCAGGCAGACGAAAATGCAAAAGCTATATTACGATTTGATAACAACAAAGCCCATGCAACCGTGCTTTCGACGTGTTGGATGGGCTTTCGGGATCATTACCAAGAGAAATCATTTTTTACCAGCGCATCAAATTCACTTCATCCACATAGACAGTTTGCTTATTACGGAAAATTGCCAAAACGATTGCCAGTCCCACAGCAGCTTCGGCGGCAGCAACGGTCATGGTGAAAAAGACAAAGATTTGCCCCGCGCTATCACCCAAGAAGCTGGAAAAAGCGACAAGCGTGAGATTCACGGAATTGAGCATAAGCTCAATGCACATAAACATAATAATTGCATTACGGCGCGTCAAAACGCCAACAGCACCAATGCAAAAGATTGTGCCGGAAAGCACAAGGTAGTATTCAAGCGGTATAGACTGGAGCATAAGGAAAAGGTTGAGAGTGTAATGCGAAGTATTTGTGTTCTGGGAATGGTTCTCAATCGTGCAAGTACGAATCAATTAAGCAGTTTGCGTTTGGCAAGCGTCAGCGCACCCACCACTGCTGTCAAGAGCAGGAGCGATACGGCTTCAAAGGGGAAAAGATAATCGGTGTACAAAGCCCGACCAAGTTCCTCAACGCTACCGACAACCGCCGATTTCGGTAGCAGAGCCGTGTACGAGCTTTGCTGCCCAAGTAAAAATGCCAGCAACTGCAAGCCCAACACGCCCACAAAGACAATTGCGAGAATAGTTCGCACTTGGGAGTGTTTCGGAGAATGTACTTCAGTTTCCGGATTGAGGAGCATGATAACAAAGACCACCAGTACCATGATTGCGCCTGCATAGACGAGTACTTGCAAGGCTGCCAAGAGCTGTGCTTGCAGAGTAAGATATAATCCCGAAAGGCAGAAAAAATGCGTAATAAGGCAAAGCGCCGCAGGGATAGCGTTTTTGCGCGTAATCATCAAAATTGCTGTGGCAATTGCGCCGACAGCAAACACAAAAAATGCGCCAGTGGCAAGACTCATGGCTCTAATCTGGTTACAAAGTGAAAAAATTTGTTGCGGATATGTCAATCCAATAGTGCGCACAAAGATACAAGAAAGATGGAAATTTCATACGTTTTTCTGACAAATTGTGTTGCTTTTTCATCAAAATATTTGGTGTTCTTTGCAAATGATGTGCTATTTGAAATATCGTATTTTGCTTGATTTTTTTGCCACAATGTTTCGTAAAATAATCGTTTTATCGTATTTTCTGTTACCATTGCCGCACCTTCAGAGTGCATATCGAAAGCATTGTTTTCATCCTTGCATTCAATCTCTCACCTGTTGTATTGCTTCCATGGCTGCGATGCCGTATCAATCGCAGTCATCGGTATTTCGAGAGAACACTTCATTAAATCGCATAGATTTAGGCATACAAATTGCATAATCCATTGAAACACCAAAAAACATCAATGGATTCTGTGTATTTGGTGGTCTTTTGTATTTGCCGTAGTTCACTTCACCCTACACGTCTCGAAAAATGCTATGAATCTCTTGCATAATCTCTCCTTGAGCAAAAAATTTGCTGTGGTTATCACGGGGTTTATGATACCCATCGGGATTTTACTGTTTTTCTTCATCCAAGAGGCAGATAAAGCTATTCAATTTGCGCAAAAAGAAGTTGAGGGCGATAACTACTTACGCCCCTTGCGTGGCTTGATGACTCAGTTTTCCTATCACCGTCTCTATGCGCTTCGTGCAGCCGGCAACGACCCCGCAGCACAAGACCTTCTCAGCAAAACGCGCGAGAATATTGAATCACTCCTCGCTGATATGCGCAAGCAAGACGAACGCTACAATACATCACTCAGCATTGGCGGACGGGCAAAAAAGATTGAAAATATGTGGCAAATTCTCAAGGGAAAAGCCTCCACATTGACACCCGACCAAATCAAATCCGAACATGATGCGTTGGTCGCCGAAGCTAGAGCGCTTATCGTCTGGGTCGGTGACAAATCCAATCTTATTCTCGACCCCGACCTTGATTCGTACTACATCATGGATGCCGTTCTTATCCGGCTTATGGACGATGTTGATTTGGCGCACCAGTCTTTGTACGGCATTGA
>JANYDO010000068.1 GCA_025363605.1 Candidatus Kapaibacterium sp. | reverse complement strand
CTGCAAAGCAAAAACATAGAAAATGATCATTCGAGCGGATTGGGACTGTATATTGTCAAGAAACTTACTGAAGCTATGAACGGCAAGATTCAGTGTGTGAGCACGATAGGACAAGGCACAACCTTTACGCTCTTTCTGCCCATTACATCGCTCAAAGCCGCCCCACCAATATCCAAAGAAACGCCATGACCAATGATCCCGATCTTGTACCATACACGCCCGACGACGACAGCACCAACGCTCGAATCTTCCTCGTGGACGACTACGAAATCGTGCGGCATGGGTTGGCAATGTCTTTGCTCAATTTTCTGGATGAAGCGCCACAAAGCGATCTACATATAGAATTTGTCGGTGCGGCGCAAACTGGTGAAGAAGCGCTACGTCTCATCCCCACGTCAGGAGCAAATGTAGCATTTGTAGATATTATGCTCCCCGATATGAGCGGTCTTGCGGTCATTCGGGATTTACGTGGGCAAGGACTAGACAAAGAACAGCTTCGCATCTTGATTGTAACCGAGCTAACATCGCCTAATATCCGCGAAATTTTTGCTGCCGGCGCAAACGGTTATATCACCAAACAAGAACACAGCGTGCTCTTCATCGAAGCATTACGCTTCATCCTAACTAACCCTACTAAATCATGGATCCAGCCGGAAATAGCTCAACAACTTGCGAAACTAGAATATGCGCTAAAAGTATATGGTCTCACTCCTACCGAAATTGATGTCATTCAACTTATTCATATCTCCAATCCAGAGATTGCGGAACGTCTAGGCATTACGGCAGGCACCGTGCGCAATCACCTTGCCAACATATATGACAAACTCAACGTCAGTTCACGGAAGGATGCAGTAAATTTTGCTCGGCGTTTAGGATTACTTTCGGTCACCTACTAAGCGCTTCATTCCTTGATTTTCTTCATTCTCATTTGTCTTCATTAAGACTTTCGCTATCGGTCTCTCCCCCAGACTGTGACTTTTTATCACGAGTCACTATGACTTTTTACCCAGAAAAAAGTGCTTTTTTACTACATAGCTCGAGGCGAATTATTGCTGAAGTTTGTGATGTCAAATCGGTGTGCAAAAGTAGGAACCGCCATCAATCAATCACGAACAAGCGTCAGTTACCCTTTTTAATCTATTGCAATTTCATCCCACATAGAAATCCATATCTGAAATCACGTTCAAATCACTTATTTATACACACGCATTTACATCTTTTTTATGAACATTTATGCACAAAACAAACGCAGATTACCAAAGGCTTACTCCCTCAAACTCGGAGCATGGCTCTTGAGTTTATACGCTTTGGCAGGGAGTCTCAATGGACAATCTTTACCGACATCGAAGCAAGAAGCTGTCGGACGACGTATCGGTCAAGCCGAATCCGTATCTTTACGTGATGGTCATTCGCCACGGTTTGTCACCTATAAGGAACATAGTATCCCGGCACAACAATTTAGAACCGACATGAATCAACATTTAGGTTTGCCCGAAGGCAGCGAATTTCGCTTGAGTCGTTCGGAGCAAAGCACTATTCCCGGAGCGGTATCACAACGCTTTCAACAATACTATAATGGCGTTGAAATTGAAGGCGCGGATATCGTGGTACACGAACAAGACGGTTATATGAGCTACATCAACGGTTTGATGTTTCAAACCAATTTCTCCAATGCTGGCACAATAGTATTGACAGAAAGTACAGCGATAGCAAAAGCTAAACAAGCAGTTGTCGGCTCAGAAAAGGAAAAATCTCCCCAAGTAACACTTCTCCTGCACTCTCGCGGCTTTACCTATGCTCCGGCGAGTTACCGTTTGGCGTATAAGGTAGATTTACCCGCTTCTTCACGGCTCGTCTATATAGATGCAGAAACAGGAGCGAAAATAGATAATATTTCTTCGATTCCGGACTGTTTTGGGCATACGCATAATCTTAAGAATAGGACAAGGATACAACCGACGAAGGGTACTGGCGGTGACTCAGTCGCTGGTGACGAGCCTATTGGAGAAAGTGGCAGCCCTCTTTGTATCAGTGGCGATGGGCAGAGTTTGTACAATGGGGTAGTAGATTTTACGATTGGACAGATAAACCACAACAACATTTTGTATGGTTGTATGGGATTCCCTATTATTGGAACAAATAATACTGCTGTTCATACCCGCGATGCAACCGGCGCAGAGACTAAAGATAAGGCTTTGTCAATAGCGACAGAAATTGCTTCTGCCGTACCTCACTTTATGGCGATGGTTCCGGTGAACCTTCAGGGGGTCAGTGCTCATTTCGCAGCACAACGTACGTTAAGCTACTACTATAACAATTTTCATCGTAATAGTTTAGATGATAAGGCAATGGAAGTAAGCTGTTACATTAATATGGCAGCGTTAGATGGCAACGGTATGCCTAGTTTGGGAAATGCACTTTGGAACTCAAAGTATAATGCAATGTTTTGTACCGATGGCACAAACATTACGTTAGCTCCTATCAGTCTCGACATTATTGGTCATGAATTAACCCATGGTGTGACGCAATTTTCATCTAATTTGAAACCAAACGTTGGCGAAAGCGGAGCATTGAATGAAGGCTTTTCCGATATTTTTGGCGAGAATGTGGAATATTATACAAAAACGGCTTCTAATCCCGGCTTCAAGCCCAATTGGACATGGGGAGAAGATGTCACACTTAATAAGCCATTTCATCGTTCCCTGAAAGATCCCAAAGCAGCGAGTTGTCCAGACACATACAAAGGGATAAATTGGGATTTTGCGGACGAAGCACACACTAATTCTACAGTTTTAAGCCATTGGTTTTACTTGCTTGTAGTTGGTGGCAAAGTGACCAACGATAATGGCTGTACATTTACCATCAAGCCCATTTCTAGAAAAAATGCAGAAAAAATTGCCTATGAAACCCTCATAAATTTAACGTCTGGGGCTACATACTTAGATACACGAGATGTTTCTATAAAACAAACCGAACTTCTCTTTGGAGCAAACAGTCAGGAATTTGGTGTAGTGCAGACCGCATGGGATGCTGTTGGAGTGAACAAAAACCAATCTTCCTCAATTACCATAGATTTTTATCCAGATGCGAATCCTAATGTAATTGTCAACCGTAACAAAAAGAAGAGTGAAACTTCAACGTCTTTTGACGCGACATGGTTACCCGTGCAAGGTATTTCTTCCTATACGCTTAACGTATCGAAATTAGCAAAAGATGGTATAACTTCAATACCTGTAATTACGAATGAGGTGGTGAATGGCACATTACGCACAGTAAAAAATGGCGAATACGGTAATGTCTATCATTACACGGTCACTCCAGTGAATGCGGGATGCGTTTCAGCTGCCTCGGCTGAAGTATATATAGTTACCCCGACTGCTTTATCGGCTCTCAATATCAAAAAAACAAGTTTTGATGCACAATGGAAATCTGTCACTGTTGGCAATTACCCATATTCTTTTGATCTTTATATAGTTCAAGTAAGTGATGATTCAAACTTTACAAATATTCTTCAAGAGCAGTATCTAAGTAATCCAATGACTTCATCAATAACGATATCAAACTTGACCCCTGGAACGACCTATTATTACCGAGTAGAAACCGAAATCAATGTTTTAGGTACATCTGTTCCAGATATATTGTTGAATACAAAATTGCAAGCTTGGTCGAATGTCATCAGCGTTACCCTTCCACTCACCTTTGCATTTGCAGCAGCTCCTGGAAACAATGATGGTATGAATATGACAACGTTCGCCTCTACCACGTCTGAGATTGTTGAATCGAAGATCACATTGATTCCTAATCCCTTCCAGCAGACATTGAATGTGAAGTTGTCACTATCATACTCTGACCTCGTAACGCTCAAACTCTACACTATACTAGGCAAAGAAGTAGCAACGATTTGTTCCAATCAATTTTTAAGTGCTGGTGAACACAGCATAGAATGGGATGCTTCATTTTTGCCATCAGGCACATATTTCTATCATGCTCAAAGTGGTAGCAATACATATCGGGGAATAATCACAAAACAGAAGTAAGCAGATAGTGCTTTGATTTTCCATAGGTATCAATGTGATACTTCTTAATCTTCGATTGGCTCAGGACTCAGCATGAGGTTTGAGTGTGGTCTTCACCCTGAGCCTATCAAAGATGGCAAAAATTGTAAAATACGATAGTGCGAATGGAAGTAGATGAAGAAGGATTTTTTGGAGGGTGAATCAATGTAAAAGATCTTGGATACGCTTCTGAATCTTTCTTTATCCGCTCCCTAAATCTGCCCTATCCTCGTAACAAAATCAAAAACCGACTAGTTAACCGAAATAATAATTTCCACGTGACACATTCTCAATTTCAAAAATAAATCGCAGCCATGCCGGCAGTCGGCAAACGTGAAGCATAGCTGCGGCGGTAAACCACACTTTTCCCGCAACAACGGAAGGAACGTGTTCTAATCAAAATACAGCGCAGCGACATTTTCGTTACAACGATTCCAACATAACGAAGCAATGACACCCCAAAACACCCGTCATTGCTTCGTTATTTTTTTGCCTTCTCATCAAGTTTCTATGCGCTCTCCCAATCGTGATTATGACTTTTAGGCATAGACAAAAATGACTTTTCACCCAGAAAATATGGACAAATAGGTACAAGGTTTCAAACTTGTGGGAATGTACTTTTGTATTGCCATCGCACGGTGTATTCTTGTGCGGTGCTGTCTCGGTCTGAGCGTTACGCTCACTGGGCATAATGCTTACTTAGGCATTACGCTCAGAATGCTTTTCGGGCAGTCGGCAAAACATTTCCGAAAGCGTGTAAAAAAGCGGGACTTGGTAAACCATCATTCTCTTAATTTTTTTCAGAAGGAACGCTCAGATGCGACCACTTCATACCTCCGCGATTATCGGAACGGCAATTTTGCTGTGCTTAGCAGTCCTATTTCCGATACCTAACCCACTTTTGCGCCTGACTTCTCCTGCGATATCGCAGCAAGCGGCAATACAGCTTGCCAGAAGCACTAACGGAAAGCAAATTCCGGCTTCCCTGCTCTCCTCGCAAATGCTACCTCGTGACGAAGCATCAGAGCCATCGCTTGCAACAAATGCCCGCACCGTAGTATCGGCTTCTCCGCACCAAACACCCCACAAACGCCATTTCCAAAAGGAATCGAAAGCAGAACGTGACGAGTTTGAAGAAGAGGAAGAGAACGAAGACAGAACAAACCCGGGCTTTCAAGAACAGCTCTTGATGATGCTCCGCGACCCCAAGACGGGCGAGATTCCCGATGGTATTGGCTATCGTGAGCGCGAGTTTTTGCGCAACCTGCCCTCGCGTAGTGATAAGGTACGCGAACAAGGAAAAGAAAAAAACACGGCAGAACTTCAGGCTTCCAGTCTGGTCTGGCAAGCGCGTGGGCCGCTCAATATCGGCGGGCGCACGCGCACGGTTGCCATTGACGTTTCTAACGAGAATGTCATTCTGGCTGCCGGAGTGGGCGGCGGCGGAATATGGCGCTCCACGAACAAAGGACAATCGTGGACACGGACAACTTCTAATCCACAAGCTCCTTGCGTAACCGCCATTGTGCAAGATAAACGAACAGGCAAGCAAAATATCTGGTACGCCGGCACAGGCGAATTTTATTCTTCAGGCTTTCCGACTCAGTTACAAGGTATTTTGAAATCGGTGGACGGCGGCGTAACGTGGCAATCTCTCACTTCAACTGCCGGACTGGGTACAATCAAATTCATTTATTCGATGGTCACCAAACCAACCAATCTCGCTCAAGATGAGGTCGTTGCTGCGGCGAGCGGCGGCATTATTCGCTCCATAGACGGCGGCACGACATGGACGAATGTTCTTCCCACATCAAGTGTATTTGCCAGAACGCACGTTGCCATCAGCTCTACGGGTATTTATTACGCAGTTATTTCCGATGCGAACAGGAAAGTATATCGCTCTGTGGACGGCGTAACATGGACAGATATTTCTCCGGCAAACTTTCAAACCATGACCCAGACCAGCCAGCGCGGCGTACTCGCTGTCGCTCCCAACAATCCGAATGTGGTCTATATGGTGTTTTCCCAACCGGGCTATAGTACAGGCGGTATGCTCTTTTTCAAGTATGACTATTTATTCGGCGACGGATCGGGTAGCGGCGGCACGTGGACGGATCGTACTTCCAGCGTTATGCAAGTGTCGGGTTTAGCTTCGGGTTCGTATAACGGCTATTGTTTGTCGCTTGCGGTTCATCCTCAAAACGAAAATGCTGTCTTTTTAGGTTCTATCTCTCTTTATCGCTCTATGGATGGCTTCCAGACTGCCTCGCAGGTAGATTTTTGCACTAATACGCACTCCGATCACCACGCAATGGCATTTTTCTCGGACGGGCGTGCGGTGGAAGCAACTGACGGCGGTACATATCTTTCCCTTGCCAGTGCACTTCAAGCGGGTACTGTACAATTTTCGTCTCTTAGTTCCGGCTATATCAATAGTCAATTTTACCATGTTGCTATTGATGAAAAAACAAGTGGCTCCGCAGTCGTTATGGGCGGTATGCAGGATAA
>JANYDO010000037.1 GCA_025363605.1 Candidatus Kapaibacterium sp. | reverse complement strand
CCCGACCTGCTTCTTTTTCGTAAGACGGACTATCAAGAGGAGTGGAATTACAATATCAGCCGATACTCACGTGAAATGCTGGATAGTATTGTTCCCAAGGCAGTGGTTGGTATTGAAATCCGCTCCAGTTCATTTCTGTTGGAAAAATATGATGCAGAAATTCGCCGTAAGCAGCATCAATACAGCACAGTTGTATTTCGTTTGCGTGATGTATTACTCCAAGACTTTGGCGATATTTTGAGTACAGAGTGGAATACGCTTTTGCAAGGTATATCCACAAGCAATGTAGATATTGTCAGTTTTCGTGTACCTTCGTGGAAGGCAAATGCGCGGCTGGCAGAAGCAAGCAGGTTATTAGCGGAAATGAAAACTGCGATTAAGGGGCTGCAAAAACGAGATTTTCTGAGTTTTACACCAAAAGTTGAAGATGTTAAAGTCGTCTTGAAATGGATTGAAACCTACAATATTCCACATATTTACCTGCAGGTATTTTTTGATAAAGTCTATGGGATTTCGTTCCGCTCTATCGTAGAAATCATCGCCAATCCTGACAATGAAGAAACAAAGTTTTTTGCCGAAGGTGATGTGAAAAATCAGAACAAAATTGTTCTGAAAATTAGCGTCAAAGAAGGCGTAGAAGTGGCTCACCGCGTAGATATGCCGAATCACACCAGCAAAATGAAAGAACTTGATAGAGGGCGATTGCTCTTTCATGTCGTGTTTGATGGCGGTAAAGCATATCTGAACCCTGATGCAATCTCGCAACTCATAGAAACGAGGTTCGCGTGATTGCTACCACTGTCATGCCGGACTTTCATCGTGCAGAACAAGAATATTTTGCCAAAACAAGCCCTGAACACCGCAAAAGATATGCACAATTCTTCACGCCCCTCAGTATTGCGACGTGTATGGCAGATTGGGTAATCTCTGGCAAGCAAGGCACAATGAGGCTTCTCGACCCTGCTTTCGGATTGGGGCATCTACTGGCTTCAATGGATACGGAAGTTCTTGCAAATACGGAAGTTGTGGGTTATGAACTTGATACACACGCCTTTGCTGAGGCTTCTTGCTTATGGGATGGTTATTCATCTATTGCATTACGGAATGAGGATTTTTTGGCATATCCACCTGAAAACCGCTTCGATGCTATTCTCTGCAATCCTCCATACTTGAAATTTCACGATTACGATAACGCTCCGGCTATTGCAAAAATAAACGCGGACTTTGGAACGACCTTAAACGGATTTACCAATATCCATTCCCTGTTTATTCTTCAAGCCTTGTCGTGTCTAAAACAAGGCGGGAGAGCAGCATTTATCGTACCTTCAGAGTTCCTCAATAGTGATTACGGTGTCCATGTAAAGGACGCCCTACTCAAGACAGGTATGCTGCGGTATGTGATGATTATTGATTTTTCGGCAAATGTCTTCAAAGATGCTCTGACTACCTCGTGTATCCTGCTTTTTGCTAATGATGAGCATACAAGCCGTGTGGAATTTCTTACCGCTCAGTCTGAAGATACGCTTTTTAGATTGCAAGAAGCTGTTCAGACGTACCCCAAAATGAACGGGACAAGTCAAGCCGTTTCGGATGTAATCCCGTCGGTAAAATGGCGCAGATACTATCAAGTACGCGCATCGGAGCAGTACCGCAATCTCATTCCGCTTCGTCAATACGGCAAAGTATCTCGTGGGATTGCGACGGGTGATAATGCGTTTTTTACATTTAATCGCACAAAGCAACAAGAGTGGCAAATACCCGATGAATACTTGCTTCCCTGCCTCACTAAAGCAGCGCAGTGCGGGGATATTTTCTACACAAATACCGACCATCTGAGAAATCTCGAGGCAAACGAACCCGTTATGCTTCTTAATGCTGAAATTGGTGATAACGAAGCAGTGAAGCGGTATCTACAGCATGGCGAAAAACAAGGAACGCATACACGCTTTCTTACTAAAAATCGCACTCCGTGGTACGCGCTGGAACGCCGCGTGCCCGCACCAATCCTCGTAACGGTGTTCAATCGAAATGGTTTGCGCTTTGTGTGGAATGAAGCAAATGTGCGTAATTTGACCGCGTATCACTGTTTTTATCCTAATCTTTTTGCACAAGGCAAGGAAAAGCTCTTATTTGCCTATCTCATCACCGATGTTGCCAAAGAAATCTTCCGCGATAATCGCCGTGAGTACGGTGATGGCTTGGAAAAATTTGAACCGAATGACTTGAACTCCGCGTTGGTAATGGATTTATCGGTAATTGATGCTATATCTGAACGACACATCGAACAATGTTTGGCGGAGATATTTCAGCAGCATTGTACAAGGCAAAAAACAACAGAAGCAATGCAAATACTCAACGAAATTTTTCATTCATTACTTGTACCATGAACAACGACGAAACTTATACCAACAATCAAAATATCTTTGCGGAGTTGATGGAAGCAGCGAAAGTGTGTAGTTTGGGGCAGATTTCGGGGGCGTTGTATGAAGTTGGCGGGCAGTATCGGCGGAATATGTAGGTAACTACTTTTACTTTGGCAAGTTGCCCTTTAGCCCAGATAAAATCTAGCCTGGCGAGGAAAAATATCGGCAACAAAACAGCCGTTTTTTTCTGTAAACCGCTTAAAACCTTGTCAATGATATTAAACATCTCTGTTAAAGTGAGTTGTAGAGTCATATTTCGAGAGAAATCTTGACACAAAAAATAGCCATATCCCTCCATTGCCATGATAAAAAAGTGTATTCCGGCGCATTTTTTTTGAACAAAGAGGTAAAAAACAGGCTACAATGCAGATGAATACTGAATGTAAGAAATCAAAATCTAGCATTGAAGAATCCTCTAGCCGATATTCTCTTTTTTAGGCAGATTATTTGCCCGCAATGTCGCTTCATATCTAACCTTGCACGGTCATCTACAAGACCAGAAAAGCTGCAACATGAACCGAAATCATTCACCGAATTTGCCAATACACCTCACCCCATTTGATGCGGAGCGGGAGGCTTTTGTCTAAACTTCAATCCAAATCCATTATGATTAAAGCCCTTCTTGTGGACGACGAGCGCCTAGCGCGGGTGGAACTCAGGCGAATACTGGAGGAATTTGCCGATAAAATTACCGTTATTGGCGAAGCTGCAAACAAACGCGAGGTGACAAATTTTTTGGCATCACCCGAAAACCCACGCCCCGATGTCATTTTTTTGGACATCAATATGCCGCGTGGGTCGGGATTCGACGTGCTGGCGGATATTGATTATGAAGGCGAGCATCCGATTCGTATCGTGTTTGTTACCGCATACAGCAAATACGCTGTTCGTGCCTTTATCGTCAACGCTCTTGATTATGTCGTTAAGCCGGTGGATGTCAAACGATTGGAACTGACGCTCGCGCGGCTTGAAATAACAATGAGGGAAACGACTGTATCAGTCGGCAATACGCAACCTGAGGCGGACGCAGCAGACGAAACAGCGGACGAGCAGCACGCCGACACGCCAGAAGAAGCGAATGCGGAAACGCTGCAAAAACTTACCCCGGACGATTTCGTATTTGTCACTATCGGCAAAAGAATGCGCTTTCTACCCGTTCCTCACATCGTTTGTATCACTGCCGATGGAAATTATTCCGAGGTGTGGCTCGCCAAAGATAAGCGGGCAATTATTCTCAGAACGATGAATGAATGGGAGTCTATACTGCCGCCGTCGGATTTTTTCAGGGTTCATCGAGGCACCATCGTAAATCGAGCGTTTATTGATGAGACCAGACCCTTGGAAACGATTGGCGGCTCCGGACAACTCTACGTGCGCGATATTCAGGAACCCTTTGCCGTAAGCCGCAGATATTTGGCGAAATTAAAAGAGCGTATTGCCTAGGATTGCTCAAGAAATAAAGTGTCAAAGTTTTTTGGCTTCGGTAGCACAGACTGAGCGCCGCGCTCACTTGTCTGTGAGGTTTGAAGCGATGTTCTGAGCGCGACACTCAGGGGATTCATAGACAAGAATGTCTGTGCCACCAAGGAGGATTTACGCACTTATTTTTGAACGACTTCTTAAAACGTCTGGCGTAGTGCCTTAGCACTCAAGGTAAAAAATCATCTTCGTTCCAGTTCCCGTGTGGCAATGCGGATTACGACGTACACCATACCGCCTGTTTCCGTGATTTCCATGCTGTGACCATCAGGGTACAACTGAAGCAATCGTTTTCGTAAATTATCCAGACCAATCCCTGTGCTGTTCTGCTTTACCAGTGCTGCCAAACTTTTTTCGTCGTCGTCGGACTCATCCGATTCTATCCATGTACCGCTATTGCCCACGACAAGCCGTAGCCACTCTCCCGCACCCTCGTCGCCTTCCAGCGTAACCGAAACCTCAATGCGCAAGGCATCCTCCTCCGACGATTCCATCCCGTATTTTATAGCATTTTCGACTAATGGTTGCGCCAAAAATACCGGCACGTTAAATTTGAGCGCACGTGGGTCGGTATGCACGGTTGCGTGCAGTCGCTCTTCAAACCGCAGTTTTTCGATGTCCAAATAATGCTCCACCGCTTCGATTTCGTCTCCGAGCGGTATTGTCAGTTGCGAACTGGCATCTAAGGTGTGGCGCAGCAGAAGGGAAAACTCGACAATCATCCGCTTTGCATTACGGGGATTTTCGCTCATCAGGGCATTGATGGAGTTCAGCACATTGAACATAAAATGCGGATTGAGCTGGTGCCTGAGCATCGCATCAGTTGCGCGTTTCCGCTCGGTTACGTCCTCCAAAACCGACCAAATCCGATTGCTGTCCACACCCGTTGGAATGTCTGCTTCGCCGATAATAATGCCGGAGAGTACAATGGAGAGTTTTTCGCCATCGGCACGTTCAAATACATATTCCACGGGACCAAACGCGCTTCTACGCTCCAGCGCGTAGTCTATCAGCGCGTACAGTGATTCGGAAACGAGGGCGCGGAAGTCAAGCGAAGCAGCTTCAAGAGCGCTATATCCCGTGATAGCTTCAAAGGCAGCATTAGCTTCGATAACCTGACCGCTCCGCTCCCAAAGAATCATACCCAAGGGCGACGTATCAAAGAGCGCACGGAATTTCCGCTCCGAACGGCGACGCTCATCAATGTTTAATATCAACTCCGCTCGTTGCTCCAGGAGCTTCTTCCGTTGCTCTTGCAAGCGAGCAATACGGCGGCGATACACTTGCAGCACCGCTCCCAGCGCTCCGGCCACCACCAGCGCGACAAACACCCGAAACCACCACGTCTGCCACCACGCCGGATGAATCCGTAGCAGGAGCGTTGCCGTCTCAGCGTTCCACACGCCGTCAGCGTTTGCTACTTTGACTTGTAAATGGTATTCGCCCGGCGATAGGTTCGTGTAGGTGATCCACCGCTCCCGCTTTGCTTCCGTCCAACCTGTATCCACGCCTTCCAAACGCCATGAATACAGATTCCGTTCGGGGAACGTAAATTCTAAAGCAGCAGCTTCGATGCTGAGATTGTTCTGACGATACGTGAGGTCTATTTCGTCCCCGTACGCCACCGAATACGTCGTGTCGCCCCCAATGTCCCGCACGTTCACAATCGCTGCAAACGGAGGTGTGGGATTATCTTGCAACAAATCAGGAAAAAAGCTATTCACTCCGTTTGTGCCGCCAAAAAACATTTCTCCGCTTGCACTTTGATAATACGAGAAGCGATTAAATTCGTTGCCTTGCAAGCCGTCCTCAGTGTCGTAGCGCCGTATTGCGCCTGTTTTGGGGTTGTACGAACACAGTCCGTTGTCCGTGCTTATCCAGAGCAGTCCCGCGCCGTCTTCCAAAATACCATAGCAGTTGTCGTGCGGTAATCCGTTGTCCACGGTCATTTTTCTGAAAACGTCCCGCTCGCGGTCGTACCGCGCAATACCGCCGCCTTTGGTTGTTACCCATAAATCCCCTGAGCGGGTTACAAGAATGGACGTAACGAAGTTGTCCCCGATAGTCAGAGGATTACCCGCTTCACTCGTGTATCGTCGTAAGGTTTTGCTCGCTGTGTCGTAGCGGGCAATGCCGTCCAGACCTGCTATCCATAATGCTCCGAAACGGTCTTCACGCACGGCGTAAATGTGCTTGAAGGGGTACGGCATTCCTGTTTTGGAATCTCGGAGAGGGAAGTATTTTCCCGCTTTTCCGGGGTTGGCAGGTATGCACCACAAACCTGCATCCATAGTGCCTATCCACAAATTTCCCATGCGGTCGCCGCTGAGGGATAAAATAAGGGTAGAATCGGGAAATTTTTTTGGCGTAGGGCGGGATCTGAACGTGCGGAAGCCAAGCGCGGGGTGCTCGAGGTCAAAGATTTGCAGAATGTTTGCCCCCACCCAAAGCGCTCCTTTTTTGTCTTGATAGAGCGCTCCGAGACCTTGAATAAGACCGCCCGCTTTGCGCGGGTTCGGGTAATATCGTCTCACCGTGCCACTCGTGCGGTCTACCCTATTCAATACGCCGCCTTCAATTCCTTCGGTTTGCACGTACACCCAAAGGTTATTCTTGTCGTCGGCAAGCAGAGCGCGGGCGTAATTCCCGCTCAGACTGTTGGAATCAAGCGGGTTGTGCTGATAGGTCTTGAACCGCAGTTTATAGGGCGCATATTTGCCAATATCCGATCTGATACTACTGACCGCGCCCCAATCAATGAGCCACACGACACCCGATTGGTCTTCGTACACGCGGTGAACGTGGCTGCCGATACTTGACGGATTCGGTCGGCTATGTCTTTGACGCTTTCCGTACGGGCGTACGGTGCCAATATGAGGATTGATGGCAAAAAGCCCGGCACTTCCGCCTAAGTCGTGCCCACCGACCCACACACGGTCGGGGGCGGCGTAGTAGAGCCAATCCGGGTGAAACTCTTCCTCTTTCAAAAACTCGCCCACAACCCGCCCCTCGTGGACATTGATGGCGTAAACGCCTTTATTGCCATACATTGCCGCCCACAAGGTATCTCCCATGCCCGTTAATGTACTTGCGGTAAAGGGCAATTCAAACGGTGAGCGCGTAAACGAGTCGCTCCATTCATCATATCGGTATAAGAATTTATCGTTCTGCGAAGCAACCCATAACCGTCCTGAACCGTCGAGCGCAAGCGATTGCTCATACCCACGGAGTAGATACCGCCGCGCGATTTTTCCCGTGCGTCTGTCAAAACGAACAATTCCCGAATCGCCAGCGGCTACCCAAAAGCGCCCGCCCCCGTCTTCGATGATGGAATGTATATTCTCAAAGCGCAAAGAACTTGTGTCGCCCGCGCGAGCACTATACTTCGTAAACCTCTCGCGCTCGCGGTCGAAACGAACCAAACCGCCATTCGTTACTGAGACCCACAGCACGTTTTCTTTGTCTTCGTACAATGCCATCACACGGTTTTTCGGGAGGGAAAAGGGGTTGTCTGCCTCGTGGGCATAGCGGCGAAACGTGCCGTCGTAGCGGTACAAGCCGTCGGAAGTGCCAATCCACATCACGCCTTTTTTGTCCTGCAAAAAGCAGAGCGGCTCCACGTCGGGGTTGTATCCCTGCTCGCGCGTGAAGCGTTCCACAGGGAAATCATCATAGCCCGGCTGCGCCCAAAGGGGCGAAAACGCCGCCAATGCCGCACAGATAGCGATAACGAAAAAACGGCTCATATCGAAGCGGTGGAAAAGCATTGGGAACATAGTTGCTGTGTTACTCTTCCCGTCCTACACTTTCCCAAGTGTAGAACGGGTTTTCGCACGGAAAAACCCGTTCTACGCCTCAGAAGGCGTAGGACGGGAATCAAGTACGCAAATCTACATCTTTATAGCTCATCGGCAAATCCTATTCAATTTTTAGCCTACACTAAAACTCACAAAAAACTCGACTTTTCGACCACTTTTTACCGCTTATCCATCCTAATGACCGCTTATCCAAAATTTCTCGCTTTTCTTTTGCTCGAAAGCTACTTTTGTCCATGCAACCTTACATCATTATCATAAAGCCGTATCTGCTTCCGGGCAAAAGAATATACGGGGCATTCGTCCCCGATATTCCCGGGTGCTCTGTGACAGGCAAAACATTGGAGCAAACGCTGGATTTGATTCGTGCCTCCTTGCGTACCGCTTTGGTTGGTATGGTGGAAGCAGGCGAGGAAATTCCCCAACCGACGGAATTTGCCAAATGGGAGCAAGACTACCGGGAATCGGTCGAAGCACTGGAACCGGAAGATATTCTTGTAGCACTGGTTGGGGCTGATATGGCATCAATAAAAGCCTTGATGAGTGAGGCGGACGCAAAACTTCCAAACGAAACAATCATTACACTATTACCCTTATCCGACCCAGTACCATGACATTCGGTTTACCATCTCATCGCGCTTCGCGCATCAACTGCGGCTATTCTCGCGGCAGTTTTCTTACGAGAATCTTTACGGCGCTCCTCGTGGCGGCGCTCATGGCACTTGTTGCGGGGCGAGCAAAAGCGCAACCGACCATCACGGGCTACAACCCCGCACAAAACCAAAAAAGCGCAGCCGTAAACAGCCCGATAGCGCTGACGTTCTCGCAAGCCATGAACGCGGGCACGGCTTCCAATGCGGTGTTCAAGACCTTCGGCAGCTTTCGGGGCTATCTCTCCGGCACGGGGTCGTACTCTGGCAGCGGCACGGCGACGATTACCTATACGCCCACAGCGCAGTACAAACCGGGCGAAAAAATTTCCACCACGATTACAAGCGCTGCCCAAAGCGCGACAGCCCTTCCCATCGCCAAGCCGTACGTCTATGAGTTTACGGCAAAAGCGGGTGTGGGTCCGGCGACGTTTGTTACAATTTCTACTTATCCGACAGGAACAAACACCCAATGCGTGACATTTGGAGACGTGGACGGCGACGGTGATTTGGATATGCTCGTGGTAAATTTCACGGGGAGCCTCGTAAGCGTATTCTTCAATAACGGTACGGGCAGTTTTGGCGCACCGACTCCATATCCTGCAGGAACAAATTCCACTGCTGTGTCCTTGGGCGACATTGACGGCGACGGGGATTTGGATATGGTTGTCGCAAATAACGGTAGCGCCAACGCAAGTGTGCGCCTCAATAACGGAGCGGGGGTATTTGGCGGTTTGACGAATTACCTCGTCGGAGGGAATCCCGGCGGGCTTGCTTTGGGGGACGTGGACGGCGACGGGGATTTGGATATGATCGTAACAATACAGTCCGGTAGTGTTGGTGTGCTCTTGAACACGGGTGTGGGAACGTTCAACCCCGTAGTCGGTTACGGTGCGGGAACAAGTCCGTGGAATGTCCAGTTGGGCGATATTGACAACGACGGAGATTTGGATATTGCGGTGGCGAATAACGGCAGCGCCAATGTGAGCGTTCTCTTGAACACGGGTTTAGGTACGTTTCCGTCTGCCGCGAACTACGGCGTGGCGGGCGGCGCTCCCGTCCGTCTTACCTTGGGGGATATTACTGGCGATGGGTATTTGGACATGGCGGTGGTTGATAACACCAACACCGTCAAAGTGCTTACGAACACGGGCGCGGGTGCGTTTGCGGCTGCAGTACCATATAGCCTCGGTGCGAGTGGTTTCGGCGACCAGATTCAGTTTGGCGATGTGAATGGTGACGGGAATTTGGATTTGGTGGTTGGTAATGGCGGAGCAAGCACAAATGTTTGTGTGTTTTTGAATTCCGGTGTGGGTGTTTTTGCCCCGTTTGTCGGATATGGCGCGGGTGTGGGAGACAAGGGATTGGCTCTGGGTGACATTGACGGCGATGGCGACCTTGATATAGCGGCAGGGAATCCTTTCGCGGGTGGTTTTGTGAGTGTTCTTAAAAACGCCAACCCTCAAAACGTGCAAAACAACGTGAATCCCTTCACCGCAACAGTCCCCGTCGCGCCTATTCGCAACACCAACACGGGTGCGCTTTCCGGGGCGCTCACCATTCCCTTTGCACAACCTCTGAACCCCGCTTCTGTAAACGCGGCGGACTTCAAAGTATTTGGCAACTTCACGGGTCTGCGTACGGCAAGCTACGGGTCGGCGGGCGCAACGGCGACCGTAACGCCCACGCTCCCCTTCCGTAGCGGCGAGCAGGTGTTTGTAACGGTGACGAACGCACAAAGCGCAGCCCCCAATCTCATTCCCACGCGCCCGTTTGTCTATGGCTTCCGCGCAGGAGCAGGCGTGGGTCCGGCGACGTTTGTTTCGGCTCCTACGCTGCCCGGGGCAGGTGGAGGGAATATATGGTCTGTTTGTATGGGTGATTTTAACGGTGACGGCGCTCTCGACCTTGCCTCTGCGAATGGTACCACGAATGATGTCAGCATTTTCATCAATACTGGCACAGGCTCATTTGCAGCACCGACGACGATGGGGTCTGGTGGAACGGGTGCGCAGACGCTGATTGCCCGAGATTTTAACGGCGACGGCAAACTTGATATTGCTGCCACAAACTATTCCAGCAATCAACTTGGCATTTTGCTTGGAAACGGCATGGGCGGGTTTGCACCGGTAGTTAGCTACACAACGACGGGAGGGGGCGCTGCCGGCTTGGATGCCGGAGACATTGATGGCGATGGTGACCTTGATATTGTTGTGATGGGTCAAACGACGGGGGCGGATATCTTTTTTAATAACGGTTCCGGCATATTCTCCGGTCCCACGTATTATCCTGTTTCAGCAAATGCCACAGGCGTGGTATTTGGCGATTTCGATAATGACGGCGACCTCGACTTTGCGGTGGCAAATTTAGTAGGAAACAATGTCAGTATTCGTTTTAATACAGGCTTCGGAACATTCGGTGCTGCTAGTACATATTCGGCAACGGCAGCGGCGGCGATTGTTGCAGGCGATTTCGACGGCGATGGCGACCTTGATCTTGCCGTAACAAATTGGGGAGGACCAAATCTCAGTGTTCTTATCAATATCGGCGTAGGAAGCGGAACGTTTGCCGCAGCCGTACCGTATTTCGCCGCTGGATCGAATGTTCTCTCAGCGGGAGACGTGGACGGCGACGGTGATTTGGATCTGATTACCCCCAACACCTCCGCTGCGGGAACGGTAAACGTGTTATTAAATTCGGGAACGGGAACCTTTGGTGCGCCATCATCCTATCCCGCAGGCAACAACCCTCAACAGGCGGTTGTTGGCGATATTGACGGTGACGGCGACCTTGATATTGCAGCGGCAAACATTACCTCCAACAATCTCACCCTTCTCTACAATATGTCCCCTCCAACGGCATATTACTACCGTTCCGGCAATGCTGCCCTGCCCGCAAGCTGGTACACAAGTC
>JANYDO010000034.1 GCA_025363605.1 Candidatus Kapaibacterium sp. | reverse complement strand
GCACCCTTTTTGGGACTACTGAATGCCATCATCGTATATCTGGCGTTTCAGCAGCAGATTAGAGCCAATCAAATGCAGAGACAAGCGCTCGAAGAAGAGCGGGAACGATACTTTCAACAACGTGAATTTGACATTTTAATTAGGTTGTTTGAGCGATTTGACTCTCAAATAACAGAATTCCTTTCAATAAAATCTAGTCGTTTTCAAAGCCGACCACCCTTCCATGGTGCAAATACCATCAATACAATATTGCTTGGCAAGTTACACAGTCTGATTTCTAATAATCGCGCAAAACTTACTCCTGAGAATCAAGTGTTCTTGTTTGATATTAAAATCGAATCTGACGGTAGCAAGAGCTACACATTCAAAGAGGACTGGACTTATAATAATATGATGATGGTATTTCAAATGGAACTGGATTTGCCACGTAAGACTCTTAGGTCTTACCTTGATTATGATTACATCGACCAATATAAGGTTCTGTTAGATAATGTATTGCGCTGGTGCCAACGACTAGATAGCTCTAAATTAAATCAATCTGAAAAGATTGAGCTTGTACAAAGCTATATGAAGTTTTTGTACACAAAGTTTTTCAACCTTAGCGGTAGAAACTGGATTGACAACTTTTTGACTCCAGATGATTCTGACTATAAATACATTAAAGATGCCGAAGAGCAAATTCAAACAATACTAAAAAAATATGAGTAGCAATGGACAACAAAAATGCTCTCGTTAAACCCCAAACATCGCTTGAACGCTTGAAAGGCAGCGCCTCACGTGCTTTGGATTCCGCAAAGGAGAAGGCTTCAAACGTCGTGGAAGACAACATCATCGTTGAGAAAATCCGTGCGTGGGTTGCTTCCTTGTTTGTCAAAGCCGTTGAATCCTTCTCCACCGAAGAAGACCGTGCGGAACTTTTGGCGTGGCTCTCGCTCACCCGCATTGACCTTGCTTCCGACCAGAGCGCAGCCGAGAAGTTTCGCGCTGTTTTAAGCCGGATTGACGGTAAGAAAACCGCAATGGCGCTTGGTCGCAGCGTTACCGAAGCATTCAACAACTACAAAAACAGCAATCTCCCTCTCCCCGTCAAAATCGCCATTCCTGTAACGCTTGCCGCATCTACGGTTATAGGCGGCGCAGGAGTCGGTATTGTTGGGTTTGGAACAGGTATTGGTGTATCGGCACTGCTACTCGTTTTTCTGGGCGCTGCGGGCGTTACATCGGTGATTGATGCCGTGCTGACGAACAAGGGTGCTGGTGAATATGTTGCGTTCATTGGTGCAATGATAGCCCACGACGAGATATTGCGCCGCACAAAAGCAGACTTGCGCAAGTCAATGACGGAAAAGCCAGCACCACCGCATCGTTACGATGTTCCCAAAGAACAAGCCGCCTTGCAACAAGCACTGCTGCAATTGAAACCCTACGAATTTGAGCAGCACGTCATGTCATTTTTCCAAAGCGCCGGACTCACGGCATGGGTAACGAAGCAAAGCAACGATGCGGGTGTGGACGGTTTTGCGCGGCATCCCGAAGGGTTGATTGTGGTGCAATGCAAGCGCAATGCGCCGGAGAACACGGTAGGTCGTCCTATCGTGCAGCAATTCAAAGGCGTAATCGAAGAAAACGAAGCCCATCGCGGTTATATCGTCACCACCAGTACCTTCACGAGCGAAGCCAGAGAGACCGCTGCGCGGAATGGAAAATTGGTGTTGGTAGATATGGCTGTTTTGGCGGATTGGCATAAGATAGGGCTGCGAGAGGTAGTGTAATAACGTTACAGCCCTATTTGTTAGAAAAACAAATCTTATTCATATCATTTAAACTGCTTAGTATATGACCAGAGAAGCACATTATCGTGAGTTGTGTCGATTTATTAAACGAATATCCGCAGAAAACCAAGACGCGCCAGTTGAATCTAGCGAAATTTTTATTTATGAGGCTTACATCAGTGTAGCAAAAAAACTGTACCCAGAACGCCCGGATATTGGCAATATAGTCTTTGTCTTTGAAATCTTTTCGGGTAAAAAGAATCAATTTGTACTAAAACATGCCAATACTCTTAAACATCTTATTGACGGCGAAAGTGTTGCTATCACTGAAGAAATTACTTTTCCAGAGGATGCTCCTGAGCATATTCAGCAAGATTTCGCAGAAATGCAAAATGCTATCGCATTAAAAATGGTGAAAACCGTCTTGCTGTTAGCAGGCTCCATAGCAGAATCGTTACTAATAAATCGCCACTATGATAGTACAGGTAGGGGTCCTGGCTTAAAAGATTTGGTGAACGAAGCAAAAAAAGCAGAGAACAAAGGATTCTTATCAGAAGACACGATTCAAGACCTTTCTATGATGATAAATTATCGCGATTTAATCCATCCAAGAGCAGCGATACGCAATAAACTCATGCTTGATGAATCTCGAATAGAAAAAGCCCTAATAACACTCAAGCTATTATGTGCTGATTTAGGAAAAGGTGGGCGTTATGCAACAAAATAACCCTATTCTCTCGGTTATAGGTTAAAGCGACAATATCGAAAAAAAACGCAGTGCCTTTTGTTTTTCTTTTTCTCGTTAAGTGCTGACACGGCACGGCACAAAGCCGGGAAAGGAGGAAAAACCATTATGGCACGAAACACTGGCGATAATAGCCGTATAGGTTCGGTGACAGGTCGTACACAGACCCAAACCCCGAGTGGCAATTACGTTAAGCGAGATGCTGAGACAGGTCGTTTTATAGATGTAAAAACATCAGATAAAACACCAT